>JAGLTP010000594.1 GCA_023135215.1 Candidatus Heimdallarchaeota archaeon | reverse complement strand
CTGGATTACTTTCCGAATTATAGCTTCAGTTTTCTTACCAAATACCCATGGTTCTTGAGAATTTTTTTCGCTTATTGTATGATTTCTAAAATAAGGATATAAGCATCCAGCTTGATACCATCGGATTAACAGCTCTGATGATGGTTTACCACCAAAACCACCTATATCAGGACCTATCATAACTTGCCCAGAAGCTGCCATGTTGAGTAACATTGGTATTGAGATTTGTAGATGAGACCATTCAGATAAGTTATCACCTGTCCATGTCCCAGCGTAACGGTGAGTACCAAGATATGCTGAACGAGAATTAATATAGATTCGAGAATTTGGTAATAATTCTTGCAATCCCTCATATGATGCTTTAGCCATCAAGTGACCATACTGATTATGAATTTCTTTGTGGAGTTTATTTGAACCATCAGATGGGTGAACAATATCGTCTCCTATTGTCCCCTTCTCATTAAAGACTGAAGGTTCATTCATATCAATCCAAAAACCACTTATACCCGAGTCAGTCAAAACCTTATATTGACTTCCAAACCATTCCCTAGTTCTAGCCTGTGAGAAATCAGGAAAATGACAATCACCAGGCCAAACAGGTCCAACGTAAACAGATCCATCTGGATTCAAACAAAAATGATCACCTTTCAATCCTTCTTTACATATTTTGTATTTAGGGTCAACTTTTACACCAGGATCAGTCATAGCCATTAACCGAAATCCTTGTTCAAGTAAATCCTGTGATAATTTAGAAGGATTTGGAAAATGTTCCTTATCCCATGTAAAAATGCGATATTCATCCAAATAGTCTATATCTAGATGGATATAATCACAAGGAATCTTTCTAGTTCTGAATTCTTCTGCGAGTTCTCTCACAACTGATTCTGGATAATATGACCATCTACTTTGATGATGACCCAAAGCTGAAATTGGTGGTAGTGGTGCATTTCCTAACAGATCTGTTAATTTAGTAAATACTTTCCTTACTGTTGGTCCTACAATCAAATAATAGTTAATCCCCCCACCAGCAACATAATATTCTGATGAACAATCTTCTTCTTCACCAATTATGATTTGACTCTTGTATGGATTGTCATACACAATTGCATAACAAAATCCATTGGACCGAACGATTATCTGGATTGGTTGAGTTTGATATAATTTTGAATCCTTAGTACTATAAGAAAAAGAATCTGTATTCCAAAATGAGATTGTTTCACCTTTTTTATCTAATGGACCACCTTTTTCCCCAAAACCATAGTGATTTTCACAAGCAACTTCAGGCTTCTTCTCAACTTTATACCATCCATCTTCATGAAAACTTGGTAATTCCTCGGTAAAAATACCGAAATTAAAACCATCTTTGAAAAGAATGGTACTATTTTCTTTATCTACTTCGATAACCACAAATACAATTGGTCCAGATTCTTGTTGAAGCTTTATTTTTCCTTCTTCCTTCTCAACAATTAACGGAGGAGGTGACTTACTTTTTAATATTACAGAGGTAGTCTCAGGAATTTCTTGAAGATCTCTAGCACATTGGATTCGAAGGATTCCATTCTCAAGTGATTCGATTTTCAAGATACCGTTTTCTAGAATGAAATCAGTACTTGTTTTTCTAGTTTTCTGAGTCTTAATGGGTCCGAGTTTTATCCATTTTGTTTGATCTTCTGGCAGAACTACTGTATTGTATCGCATCATTTTCTTTCGAGCAAGCTTGTTTACAGCTAATTTTACCACCCAAAAGGGTACTTTTCCTACTAATTCATGAGACATTAAAGTACAATTGACATTGAAATTCAAAAATCTATCGAGAAAAAGGAGTTTTTCTCTGAGAAAATTAAATATATAGAAAAATAATCAAACCAATCAGAAAAGTTGTTAATGAGATAGTTGCAGCAGTAAAAGCATTAGGAGGTAAAAATTTTAAGTCAATGATAATTTTGTTATTGAATGGTGCTAAAGGTTTCATTTTCCCGGATAATAAGTCAATCAAATAATGACCAACATAACAACTAACTGCAAGGATTGCTACATGAGGATAGAATTTTGTTACACCAAATAACAAGTAACTAATTCCCCCTATAACCACTATTCCTGCAGGTTCTTGCATCCAGGTATGATAGATAAATTCATCTCGATCATCTAATGTATTGAAATAGACCTTAATCAGTTGAGGGATGTTCCATGTCTTTATTTCTGGAAATTTCCTTTTGTAATAGAAAACATGATCATAATCTACTAAAACTCCAAAAACAAACATTACTAGTATCAGTAGCCACAAAGGTGTATCTTTATAGAATTGAATGAAGATTAATCCTATTAAAACAGATACACTCCCATGAGTTACTGAATCCATCAACATTTTGAGGATGCGGATTGGTTAAAAATTTTCTCATTCAGATAGTCAACATTTATTTTGGTGTAAATACAATTTAGCATGATGGACTGTGGGAAATATGATCGATTAATTGAATCTCCCTCAATTGGAGATGACGCTAGGAGAGACGCACTTCAAAATCTGATTAAAGAGGGGTGTTTAACTTCCTTATACAATCATGCTCAAAAATCTTCTAGAATGGATTGGATTAGAAATTACAGTCTATTAGCTCTAACCAAATTTGCTGCAATTAATACTGAATCATCTGATGTTGC
>JAGLTP010000593.1 GCA_023135215.1 Candidatus Heimdallarchaeota archaeon | reverse complement strand
GGTGAAGAAAGTACTATTATATCACTTTCATTTATAGATTCAATCATTTCATCTATTTTCTTTACATCTTTTAGTGTTTGATAAATTCTAAAACTCTGTTGAGATATGCCTTTCTCTTCAAGTAAGTTTGTTACATAGGATCCCAAGGAATGAGATGCGCTTTTATCTCCTCTTGGACTACACATTAGAAAAGTGACTTGTTTATTCATTGTCATCACCTACAATTCTCACTCCTTCTTCTATTTTCTTCTTGATTGTTGAAATCTCATCTGTAAAATAGATAATCTGCGTTGCGTGTTTAGGGGCGAAATTATTTAGTACATTTCTTTTCACAAGTTCTGAGAAAATTTCTTCTTGCTTGGGATTCGGTTCTTTTAAAGTTCCAATAACAAATAAATTTGGATACTTGTCATATCTTGTTTCATGATGAATCTCATCTTTGTATACTCTGAAAAATGGTGAAAGAAGACCTAATGATCTATCAACTGCTTTTTTCAATTCAGATGAATACCCACCAAAATGCACTGGGGTTAGATAAATCAGATTATCAGCTTGTATAATCTTTTTTGCAACTTCTCTACCATAATCATCTATAATACAAATTCCAGGGGTTTGAATCCAGCATTTAAAACAACCCAAACATGGCTTAATGTCCTTCTCTTGTAGAACAATTGTTTCTCCCTTAATCCCCCTTTTGTTAAATTCCTCAGAAACTAATTCATCAATCTTAGGAATTATAGAATCATTCTGATACATTCCATTAAGAATTAGATAACTCATGAAGTGTTGTGATATAATACCTTATTTATATCTATGCAAAACCTTCGAGTTTATTGCAAAATCTTGCAATCATCAGAGACAGAAAATTTTTGATATAAGTTTGCTGTTTAGTGGTCCTTATTAGAAGGGAATGCTTGCCTTACATACTCAAACATCTTCTCTTACTTTATCTATAGAAGTAGAACTTTTTGAACACTGGTTGCTATCTTTAAATATCTCTCTAGATCATTTTCTTTTGGTGGACAAATGCCTGAAAAGTTATCAAAAGAGGATTTCAAGTTTTTTTTGCTTAATTCAAAAAAAGAAATTTCCTATATTTTCGATATTCTGGATGACAAGGAAGCTTTAGATATCATATCATTCCTGTTCTATGAACCTTCCAACTTCAAAACTTTGAAAGTTGAATTTGGTCACATTGATAAGAACAAGTTATCAAGTTACATAACAAATTTCTGGGATTTTGGGATTATAGAAGTAAACAGACATAACAAATATCAAATAACAAAGACTGGCAAGGAGTTTTTTCAACTTACAATTCAGTTAGTGGTTGAAGCTCTTATGAGTCAAGAGGTTACAGATGAAAAGATGAGAAAGATACTGGTTCAAAAGGTTGGAGAAAAAGAACTTAAACAATTCAAAAAAGAAAGACAAGAAAATAAGGCTAAAGGAATGCAATTATCACAGATGAGATATTAAACTAGTTTTATAATGAAAAAACAAGATAATATTTCAATAAAGAAAAGCATAGTGAAGTTGCAAAATTGCTTCTTGATTATTTAATTCAATTTTTGTGATGCTTTTCTAGGAATGACCTTTCCTGTTCCTACTTTTGCTGTTATCTTACCATCTTCGTAGACAACTTGCCCACGTCTAGTAGTTAATTTAGGCCATCCAGTGCATGATTGTCCATTATAAATTGAAAATGAAATGTTTATTATAGTTAATACTCTCAGAGAAAATAGGTTTTAGAAAATGAATGTAGTAGCAATTAATAGCAGTCCACTTGGTGATAAAGGACATACAGCAATGATCTTAACCCCATTTTTGGAGGGTATGAAGGATTCAGGAGCAAAGGTAAGTCTTTATTTCACAAAGGATCTAAAAATCAATCCTTGTTGTGGACAATTTACTTGTTCAATCAATAATATTGATTGTTTTCAGAAGGATGATATGAAAGCTATACACCCAAAATTACTTGAAGCAAATATCTGGATTTTTGCAACGCCTCTTTACCTATCAACAATAAATGGACCAATGAAGACATTTATGGATCGAATGTTAATTCCATGGGGAGAACCATTTGTTACTCTTCAAGATGGACGATCTCATCACCCCATGCGAAGAAAACATGAAAATGGAAAAATACTTCTTGTTTCCAGTTGTGCGTATTGGGAATTGGAGAATTTTAATTATCTTTTGGATTATATGAAAGAATTTTGCTTTCATGCTGAACGTGAATTTCTAGGTTCAATCCTCAGACCACATGCGCCAATAATAAAGCATATGCAAGGACAAGAAGAAAAACTAGAAAAAATCAAGAAAGCAGCATATGAATCTGGAAAACAGGTAATTAATGAAGGAAAATTGGATACAAAGTTATTAGAAGCAATTAGTCAACCATTAATACTAATAGAAAATTACGTCCGAACTTGAGATTTCTTATCTATGATGTTTTTAAACCACAATCTCAAAGAAAATAATTATATGTGGAAGTTGGGACCGAACAGAATAGTTGCTCAAACATATTCTTTTTTAATCATTTCAACTTCTGTGTTGCTTTTCTTGGAATGACTTGTCCTGTTCCTGCTTTTGCTGTTATCTTTCCATCTTTGTAGACAATCTGTCCACGTCTAATAGTTACTTTAGGCCATCCTGTGTAAGATTGTCCATTATAAACAGAAAATCTTGCTTGGGAGAACATATCTTCATCTCTAATAACACGTTCTTCTTCTAAATCCCAAAGAACAAGATCAGCATCAGAACCAATTTGTATGGTTCCTTTTCTTGGATATAGACCAAATAATTTTGCCACATTCGTTGATGTTAATTCAATAAATCTTTCCAATGTAATTTTTCCAGAAGCAACTCCTATTGAATACAACATTGGCAACATTACTTGAAGTTCATTTATCCCTGGAACCAGTTTACTGATATTAAGTTCAGGATTCAGTTTTTGTTCTCGAGTGTGAGGTGCATGATCTGTTGCAACTGTACTTATTGAACCCTTTTTCACTCCTCCCCAGAGTGCATCTACATCTGATTTTTCTCTTAGTGGTGGTTGAACAACATAGAATGCTCCTTCCGGTTCAAGATATTTTTCTCGAGTTAGATAGAGGAAAATTGGTCGTCCTTCAACAAATACTGGAATATTCTTAGCTTGAGCTTTTTCACAAATCTTGAGAGCCTGTTCTGAAGAAAGATGAACAACATAAATGGGTGCTCCAGTTGAATTGGATATATCAACTGCTTTTTTTGTAGCAACCGATTCTGCTTCTACAGGTCTACTATCAGCATAATACTTCAGTGACCCCTTCCCATCCTCAGTCATCTTTTCACAAGTTGTTTTAATGATTTTATTATCTTCACAATGTATCATAGAAAGCATTTCATTATCCTTCGCAGCTTGAATTGCTTTTATATACATTTCCTCATTGGCATCATAATCATCCGTAACCATGAAGATCTTAATGGTGTTACATCCCTTCTCCATCAATTTGGGTATTTCTCGAATTGTTTCATC
>JAGLTP010000592.1 GCA_023135215.1 Candidatus Heimdallarchaeota archaeon | reverse complement strand
TTTGCACTATGCATTCTAGATCTTGATGTACCTCCACCTGAAAGTACCATAAAATTCCCGTTTTCATCTAAATCATACATTACACCGAGATCTTTGTGCCATTTTAGAATAGCAGGTGCGTCGCCAACAAGAGCTTTTGCTAATTCTGGAATATTATCAAAATGCCCACCACCAACAGCATCAAGATAATGAATTAAGGGAGAATCCTCGGGTCTATCCGCAATTTGAATTCCACCTTGAGCCATAACTGTATTAGCATCACCATGTCTTAGTTTGCTGCTGACAAGAATATCGTCTGCAGGAACACCCGAGTGATGAGCCCAAATTGCTGCAGCTGTACCAGCACCTCCGGCACCTATAATTAAAACTCCCACATCATAATCGATTTTTGAAAGATCGATATCATCAGGATTGATTATTGGGTAAGATTCAAGAATATTTGCTACTTCATCAGGAATTATATCACCTTTGTTTTCTCCATAAAGAAGAGCTCGTTTTACATCTGTTTTGTAGTCTGGATGATTTTCTTTGAGAACCTTATCACGTTCCTCCATTGTCATGTGAGGGAACACTTCATTCATACGTTTGCTTCGAGTTTTGTTAACTTTATCGATCGATTTTCTCATTTCTTCTGTATATCCACCTATTAACTTCATTTTCTACACCTCTCAATTCTCCTTGTCCCTTTTCTTGTATCTCTCTTCTAGCTCATCTTTGGATAACGAGAAAAATTCCTTGAATCCATCTTCATATTTTCCTTCTTCAATTTCCTTGATTCTCTCGCCAAGATAAGCAGGTGTTTTCATTATGTATCTCCCATAGAGTCTTCTAACTAGCATTGCTACATGATACTGAGGTATCTCCGCAGGACATCGTATAGCACAAAGACCACAACTAACACAATCGAAGCTTTCTTCAGCAGCTCTTTCAATTTGACCCTGAAGACTGTGTTGTATATAGTCCATTACTTTCATATCTTGAGGACATACTTTACTACAAGCATTGCAGCTCAGACATCTTGCTACTTCTGGAAAGTAACGAAGAATAGCATTAGCAGATGGAACTAAATTGTTAATGTCATATTCAGGTTTATCTGCAGGAACGAATGGTAGTTGTGTTAAAACCATTCCCTCTTCAACTATGGTTTGACAAGCAAGTGCTGTATAGATTCGAAAGTCACCTTCCTTTCTATAAATTGTAGAACATGCTCCGCAGAATCCTGCTCTACATCCAGATCCTCTTGTAAACTTATACCCTACAAATTCCATAGCTTTCATTATAGTTAATGTTGCAGGGACTTCATAGGCTTGCCCCATTATGTATATTTTAACTTTAGAATTTTCTTCTTTCTTGTTTTCTGTTACTGTTTTTGCTTTCGACATTTTAACCCTCTACAATAATTTTAACTCCTCTAATAGAATTCGAGGATCAATTTTATGATTTTCAAAATGGCTAATCTCCAATGATTCACCAAAAGCTATTGCCATTAGTTGACTGAAATAAAACACTGGTAGAGTATCCATTCTTCCAGTCTTTTCTGCTATTACTTTTTGTTGCTGATCTATATTATAAGCACATAATGGACAAGCTACTGTAAGGGCATTAGCCCCTCGTACTCTTGCTGCTTCTACAATTTTTTCTACTTGACTAGTAACTATCTCCTCCTCATCCACTATGTGATATGATCCACAACAATACTTGAATAATGGAGAGAAAATAGCTTCTGCTCCAAGACTTTCCATTAAGTCTTCAAGAACTGTTGGCATTTCTATATCATCTATTTTTGCCACTTCTGGATGTAATAACATACATCCATAATATGGAGATACTTTTAATCCCTCTAATGGTTTAACAACATTACTCCTTATTTTTTCAAAACCAATAATATCTCTTAACACTTCAAGAAAGTGTTTTACTTCCATGTCACTTGAATAAGTTTCATCATCTTCTTCTAGTTGAAAGTTTATTGTTTCTAAATCATCGGGATTTTCCTTAACTTCTTCATTGACAATTTTCAGAGTACTATTACACATTGAGCAAAGTGTAACTACATGGTTTGAAGTGTCTT
>JAGLTP010000591.1 GCA_023135215.1 Candidatus Heimdallarchaeota archaeon | reverse complement strand
AGTACTTTTATTCGTGGATTATTTCCCACACGTTTCGTCCATATTTTGAATTCTCCTGCATGGGTTTGAATTGGTATCATACGAATACCTCCAGTTAGAATATCATCTCTTCCAGTATTATCCAAATAATCTGACATATGGAGTTACTTGCTATTTGATTATTTAAATTTTTCTCGACTTAATTCTTTCTCTATTCCTAATCCTTTCCACTTCCGTATCAAATCTCCTTCTTTCCTTTCATTAATAAAACAAAGTCGTGTTTTTCTTTCGACAAAAAGATTCTCTTATAAAATTATCTGTTGACCTTTCTTTACATTGGATTCATATCCAGCATCAAATTGAATATAACCGTCTTTAGCTTTAATAAGAAAGACCTTTGTAAAACCTAAGTCTAATTTGATGTATTCTTCCATAGCCTATGTGAGAATTGAATTTATTATAGTTTTCGTATTTCTGAATGATTGATATTCATAGAGGATTGATCATTTTATTCTTCTTCTAGTCTTTTGAACAAACTCCAGAATTCACTAAGGAAGGATCGTTGGTTAATCTTGCTATTAAGTTCTTTATTTAGCTTGGCTAGTTCCTCATCTTCAAATAACAATTTGTTTGCATCAAATAGTTGCTGTATACTTTGTAATTCTATAATAATAGCTCTTTTTCCTATAGGACCATACCATTTAGCAAAATAACGTACTTGTATGTTGGATAAATCAGGAATACTTTTCAACCATTCTTCACCTTTAATTAAATAGTTTATGCAGAATTCATCAAAATCCTCAAAATGCTCTCGCTCAACTAAGAAACTCTGAACATTCCAAACTTTATTCTCATTGATTTCGAATTGATATTCTCTTTTACCTTCAGGTTTAAACTCACCCCAAAATTCTGCTGACCAGCTATATGGATCTATAAATTTGTTAAAATCTTCATTCCAAGTTTTCATTTCTGTGTCTTCATCTGCATTTTTGAAGTATTCTTGAAATTGATTGAAATCTTCGAAATTAGTACTAATTAACCTAACAGGAGGACCCCACCATCTAGCAAAAGCATTGCCTTTGAACGGTGTATCTGGATAACGTTCATTAAAAGAGTCTGCAAGTTTGAAACCTTCTAGAATCTTTGCATCATGTTCTTTTACTTTACCTACTTCAGGCATATATTCTTGTAAATAAACAAAACTCATTTCATCACCTTTTTTTTGTGTAATAACTAGGAAAAGAGTGAAAATATATAAAGACTCTGTAATTTTTTACTGTTCAGATTTTTTCTCCGAGTTTATAAAGCAATTAACAGAATCATATGTTGAATCAATATCAAAAATGTGAAGGATATGGCTACATCCAGTATAGATGCATTACCCTTGCTAAGGAATGGTGAGGAGTATTTATCGCAAAGTAAGAAAACATTGATAGGAATACATGGAGAACGACTTCTCGATGTTGCAGTAGCTCC
>JAGLTP010000590.1 GCA_023135215.1 Candidatus Heimdallarchaeota archaeon | reverse complement strand
GGGGCTGTTCTTTCTATAGCTTCAAAAAATGCAGTGGCAATAGAAAATATAATTCAAAAGATAATGAACACATATCTCACTCCTGAAGAGGAAGAAAGATTAGTTAATGAACTTAAACTTCTAAGATTCATCGGAGATCAAATATTACCTGATGTTCTAGAAAGAGTTAACAAAAATGAACTCCAAACTATTGAAGACATTTTGAAATATATTCAAGATTTGTTAAGGAACTTAAAACATGAGGGAACCGTTGATTTGCAACAACTTGCAGAGAAACTTAACCAGCTTAAAGACATTGTTGACATTGAAATAACTGATGCTTTCGGGAGAAAGAAACGCATATCTCGTGAAAGTGTTATGGATTTATTAGGGAAGATACTAGGTCGTTATTTGATTAAACAAGTATCTGTTGCTCCTATTGATGAAGTACATAGACGTCCTAGAGGGACTATACGCTTAAAAGAGACATACAAAAGCGCTGTATTAAGCTCCCAAACTATCCCCCCGACATCTGTTAAACAAGAGGATATTATCAGAGTTAAAAAGGATCGTAGATCACTTGTCTATTTAATCGTAGATATGAGTCAATCAATGAGAAAAACAGTATTTGAAGGGAAAATGTCAAGATTGGATGGAGCTCTTTTAACTAGTTTAAGTTTGTACTATTATTTCAAAATGATTAACAGAAGGAAGAGAAAAAGATATGACATGTTTAAGCTTGCAGTTGTTCCTATCAGAAGAAATCCTTCTGTAGTTGATGATGATCGAAAGATGGAACACTTGCTATTAACTGCTGAAGCAAGTGGTAAAACATACATGGTACAAGCAGTTCAAGCTGCTATTGAGCACGCTAAGAAACAACATAAAGACAAGAACATAGATGTTCAATTTACTATAGTTACTGATGGAATGCCTAATGTTCCTTCTTTTCCATTCAACTATAGAATTAGTAATGCATTGAAAAAGTATTTTGTAGAAATCCAAACAAAAACAAAACCAGAAACAATAGAATGCTTAACACAGTTAAATGCTATGTTTAGCAGTCTGAAGAATGATCGCTCAAGAAAATGGAACATGTCTTATTTTCTTATGGGACCTGAATCTTTGAGAAACAAAGAACTATATATTCACACTAAACAAATGCTAAAAGGGATAACACGTCCCATCCTAATTGATCCTGCTCAAATCAAAAAACTGGGAGAACAAATACTAAAGGAGAGTATCTTATATGCTTAAAGCTGAACTTGGGGACATAGTGGAGACCTATCTAAAAGCTAGAAAGGATTTTGAACATCTAGTTGGAGGATCCCCAGAGAATTACCGAATTCTACTTTTTATCAATCCAGAGTTACATATATCAATAAACAGGGTAGTAGAAATTACTGGGACACCACAAGCGATTCTTACTGCGGAACAAATAACTAACCTAAAATCAGCTAGAATCAGTGATTTTCTCCCAATTGGAAAGGAAACCGTATATAATTCTCTACCAACTCTAATTTACCTGTCTGTTCCGTCCTATGAGCTTAATGATGAACAAGAATTAACTCTACGTGTGATGTTAGTCCATGCATTAGCGCATGCTTACATGAATGAAAAAACTGAATCTAATTCTGCAAGAACTCTCGCTCAATTGTACCAAATAGATGTCATTCTGAAGGAATTAATGACAAATAATGTTTTTAAATTAAATCAAAACTCTGCAAGCAAACATGTTTGGGCTTGGCAATACTTTCAAGATTTGATAGGTGTCATTCGTTTATTTACTGAATGTGGCGTAGAAGATTTTTACACACCTCCTGAAGATGCAAGAAAATATACTCTCTTCAATAATTTCTCCATTGAAGCAATAAATCTCATTTCTGAGCGTGCTAAAATATCTAGAAGAAAACACCTTCATGAACTCATTGATGAAGGTTTTGCACATTATGTTCAAATGAAGGAGTTGGAATATTTACTTGAAAAAGGAGAATATAAATTCATTAAAAAAGAAGAAGGAAAACAAATAAAATACCCAAATGATTTGAAAGCATTTCTTGCTCCACCTATAGGAGAAATCAGTATTGCTGTGATGAAAAGATTGGCAACAAAGATTGAAAATGAAAAAGAAATGTTCGAAAAGTTATTCTCTTACAAATCCGATTTAGAGCTTTTAGAAGAATTTACTTGGGATGAAGTAAAGGATTTACTTGCAGTTAACAAAAATCTTCATTCAGAACATGTTGTTGAAAGCTGGCATTCTTCTAAGAGCAGATGGACTGATATTTGGTCAGTTTATGCTTATGGTTGGAGAATGATTGAGGAGTATTCTAGAAAGATATACAGAAAGAAATATACTAATTTTGGTCAACTTATAGATGATAATCCCGCAATAACAAGTAAGGGATACGTAAGAGTAGATGAAAAGAAGGTATATGTGTTTGAGGTGAATGATTATGGAATTGGTATTGATCAATTATTAATACTTCATAACCATATGTCACTATATAGAGACGATTTTCGCACAATCTTACCTGCATTTGCAGACATAATTGTTTTTAAGAAAATCGGGGGGATACATGTTGCAACCTTATTTGCAGTTCATAAAACTAGACATCAACCTCTATCACCATACAATATACCCGTTATAACCAGAGCAGTTCAAGTTACAAAACGAAAAGATGCGTATAGATTTGATTTAGACGAGGAACAAGAAGATAAAATCGATGTGAGTAGAATAGACTACAATTATTTAAGAAAACTCACACAACCACAAAGAGGTGCTATTAACTATCTTATCAAAGAGGGGATGTTCGAATTATGATGGATTTCTTTAGAGGTTTATCAATCAATAAAAAAATAAAAAGCAACGAACCTTTAGATCGTGCTTATTACGCTTTATTTTTGCAGAAAAAAGGAAAAGCCAAATCTATTAAAAAGCTACAACCTCTTCTTGAGGACTCAGATTGGAACGTGAGGAATGCAGCAGTGTCAACAGTTGTCTATCTAGTAGAAAAGTTTCCTGAAATAAAGGAAAACGTTCTAAATCATCTTCACAAACTTGTTGATGAGAGTACCTTAGCTGTTAGACTCTCGATATTGGAAGCCATTGGTCAGTTGAAAGATTATGCATCAAAACCTTATCTTGTGAAGATTTTAGAAGAAAGTGGTTATGACTTGCAGTATGCTGCTATAAGAGCCATTGGGTATCTAGATGATGTTGATGTACTATTCCCATTAGAAAATGTTGTTTATGCACGTGATTATATCACTAGAAGAGCAGCAATTTTATCGGTAGTAAGAATTTCAGAGTCTGCAAAAGAAGAAACAAAGATAGGAAAATTAACACCTCACATCCATATTATTATAGAATCTTATCTTGAGATAGAAAAATTAGGAAATTTGATTTGCAGTATCATGGATTTTGGTGAACCAGATCAGTTTCCTGGGATGAAAGGTTATACTGAATCAGCAATAGTCAAACTTGAAGGACTTATAGAGCAAAAGGATTATAGTGTGGAATTATATCAAAATTTTGCTAAGCTAATCTTCCCACT
>JAGLTP010000059.1 GCA_023135215.1 Candidatus Heimdallarchaeota archaeon | reverse complement strand
GAAACTAAAGAAGGCAGGAATGAAAAGCCAATAACCCCACCAAGCTAAACCTATGAAATCAATATTATAAGCTCGGAAGATTAATGAAAAAACACCTACTATTGTGAAAGCTATTGCTGCTCCAAAAGCAGAAAAATCTCCCTTATAGTCTTTTTTCTGATAATATCTATCTTGAGTCATAGAATAACCTCAAATAAATGCGTTAATGGACTTTTTTAAACTTAAGCATTTAATGTATAACAGAAGAGAAGAAACGCAACAAAAAACTTTTAATGGAAAGAAGAACAAAAAGGATAGAACAAAGATGCCCAGATAGCTTAGCAGGGAGAGCGCTGGACTGAAGATCCAGTTGTCGCGAGTTCAAGTCTCGTTTCAGATGCGCTCTGAACAGTGAAAATCTCGCTCTGGGCTCCATCTTTTTCTTTCTAATTGGATCGATGATTACAAAGCAATAAAATAACTATTTCCAGACCTGCCACCATTTCTTATCTTGACTTTTGTCTTTTTTCGTAACAGTAGTTCTGAGTTCTATTACTCCATCTTTAATGCCTAATTTGAAAATCATATCGCGAAATCCTTCTGGTTCATTTTCTTCTTCAATAACATAAACCAAAGGAGCGAATTTTCTTTCCACCTCAAGCTTTCTTGATATTCTACCAGCTTCATATTTTTCTTTGATTTGACTGTCCTTTCCTATCCAGATGTAAATATCCATTTGGGCATCTAGTAAAAATGCATCATCAGATTTGAAATATTGGTATCCTATGGGTAAATCTATGATATCAACATCTCCTTTATCATCCTCTCTTAACTGAAGCAATCGTAAATCTTTCTGAATTTGTTTTTCAAAATGCTTTAGAAAACCAGGAGTGTCGCCTTCAACAACCTCAAAATCAATAATCTCGGTGAATTTAGTGGGTTCTTCGCTCTCCAAAATTGTTCTAATTTTCAAGTCTTGATTCTTCTGTTCTAAAATTCTAGCCATCCAAGCACCAACAGTCTTGTCATCAACATAGCATTTTGAACCCAACCAAATCCACATTTCTGTGTCAGTTTCAACAACATACACATCACCATTAAGAAATTTGTAAGGTTCTTTGAGGGGTAATAGATCTTTTTTTGAAACATGATATACCTTCATGCAGCAGTTAAAACTTTTAAAGAATATAATGATTTCCATACAAAGTGAACTAAAGCTCTAAAGGAAATTAATTCACTTCCTTCATTTCATCGACTTTTCCACCGATGTCTAGACCCGCATTTCTGCCTGTACCATCAAAGATTACTTCTTCCTCTTTCTTTGATATCTTTATAAATTTTACATGAATTTTAGAAGTAATACTTTCTATTATCCTTCCTGTCATTGATCCTTCTATAGGTGAGTGCAAATCCACGCTTGTTGCTTTAGTAGCTTCAAGCTCAAGTCTGTATTTTTTATCTTGAAAATGCACTGAGACTAGATTCTCTGATAATTGAAGCTTAGTTATTTTCGCACCTGTATAAGTAGCAAATCTGTAAACTTTTCCATTGAAAAGAAATCCCACAACAAACCCATCAAACGAACTACCTAACCATGGTATTTTTGCTACTGATGCCATTACTGAAATTCCTTCAGTTTCAAAGTGATTGGATTGCATCCAAATATAGTAGCTAGGAAAACTCTTCCCATAATCCTTTTCTATATAACCTCTCCCCTTTGAGAAATCAATTTCCTTTCCATTAATGCTAATTTTACCCTCTAGGGGATGATCAAACCCGATAACTGCATGATAACATTCCATAAAGGGAACGAAAGCATACCAACCCATTGCTCCCGGTGAAAGAAACTTTACAGGCCAAGGTTTAAGATTTTTAATACTTATTTTTCCCCTAATTTTTTGATCATTATTATCAATATTTAATTCAAATCCATTCTGATGAAATGAGTTTTTACCAATTTTTATTTGAAATCGTTTCTTGGAATAATGAAACTCTGAGATATCGAACCTAAAATAATTCATTGAAGCTTTGATTCCATCAAAAAACATTATGAAAGCATGTGTATTTCCTTCCTTATCAAAAGAAACACCAGGGATAATAGCATAGATATTCTTTTCGTCTTTATCTACTATCTTGAAATACCAACCTTCAAAATATCTTTTAATGTTCTGTTTTCCTTGATAAACCTCAGGCTTCCAAATCTTTTTTCCTCTATTAAGTTGCATTATCGTTCTCTGAAACTTATGATTCTTCGCTCTTATA
>JAGLTP010000589.1 GCA_023135215.1 Candidatus Heimdallarchaeota archaeon | reverse complement strand
GTTGTTTTTCCACTCAATGGTAGTCCAGTTAATACAATAATTTTCATATTTTATCCTCGAATGAATTGGCCAGAGAGCACACTCTCTTCACAGCTAGCCATAGCATTACTCTGAGAGGTCTATGATAAGCTCTGGCCAGAATGATTAAAATATAGATATATAAAAAATCGCTGGTAGAAGTATAAACAATTAAGAAAAAGAATTAAAGGAGTCTTTTTTCTCCTTCCAATTTCTGTATTTCAGTCACATTTTGTGTAACTTCTAGAACTCCGAGATATTCTCCATTTTTATTTCTGACAGGGAAATATCTGATAAATATTAACATGCCTTTTATTTTCAACCAGAATTCTGCTTTGTCTAGAGTATTGTTTTTAAAACCTTCAATTATCTCTAAAACTTTGTCTACACTTTTATTGGGATGACAGTTTTCCACTAATCGTCCGATTACACTAGGTGTTCTAACAAAAATCCTATCTGGTCCTTCACTGTAGAATTTTACTTTATCATCTTTTCCAACAAATGTGATATCGATAGGTAGATGTTCAAAGAGCATTTTTAATTCTTCTAATGAAAGTTTTCCAGTACCTAAATCGACTTCCCCATCCTTTATTGTTACTTCTGTTTTCACTTGCTTCTTTTCATCTTCTGGTCTTTCAGGAGTAAAACAGCAGTACCCAACTTCATCAAATTGCTCTCTGATATCTTTCCATTCAGATTCTGAGAACAGTTGCATTGCAGTTGGATATAGAACTTTGTTTTCCTTAGAGAAATGACTGGATAGAAGCTCAGCTAAACCATGAGCATAAGTGTGAAATTGCTTTAGAAAATCAGAATATTCAATCTTATTTTTATTATCCATTAATGAGTAAAGATTCTTCTCTATATCTCTAACTCGATCATGTTCCATCCACATAATCTTTGGAGGTTGAGTTACTCCATACTTTTCCAAAACTGAAAATAGGATGTTTTCTTCTCTTAAATAATGACTCTCTGAAGCTTTAAAGTGATTAACAATACTGATGATTTTTTTCATCTCAGCATCAATTTCATCGAGCGATTTCTTATCTTTAATATCTTTATACAGATTTCTCAAGTTATTTGCATATTCTAATAAAATCGCGTGCTCTTGCATGAGAATATTAACAGGATGACCATCAGGTGCTAGATTCATATCTTCTGTTATTGTCTCTTGCATAACAGCGAGATGAACATCACACATATGATGGATCTCTTCAGCAGGCATCCCTTCTTTTATTAATTGTTCTTCAGCAACTGAGATTTGAAGTGGTGTAAGTCCTCTAATTAATTCCTTGAATTCCTCTTTAACTTTATCTGGATTTTCTCCAGTATGAAGCTTTTTTATCAAAGATTTTATCATTTCTTTATTATCATCTTTTGAATGACTGATTTTTTCGTGCATTTTTCACAACTCTTCATTCTTTTTCTGAACTATGGGGATTATAGATCACCTATAACTTGAGCTCTGTCTATATGCTCATTAAATAAATCTTTGTTTTTTTCAAAATAAAGTCTTCCTCATAAGAGAGAAATATCGAGATATAAAATACAAAATATTGGCTGAATGGAAGATTTTAAATGTCAGTAAATGTTCAGAAAACTCGACATTTAGAAGGTGAGGGCTCTCTAATGAAACTTAACGAAGAAAAAGAAGAAATCAATGAAGAAGAATTCATAGAAGTAGATGTTGAGGATTTTGAAAATGACGAAGTTTCAGAAAAAAAAGTTGATCCAGAAGCTGAGTTATTAGAAGCAGTGAAAATAGAAATTGAGAAATTAGTTGAGAAAAATAAAATTGAAAAAATAATCAAAAAATACTTTTCATTGTTAAAAGAAATCGATCAATCAAATCAACTAAAAGAAGAATATCTGAAAACTGCACAAGTAGTACAAGCAGAATTTGAGAATTATAAGAAACGAGTTCATAAGGATAAAGAATGGTCTAATTTCCAGAATAAACAAAAAGTAATCCAGAAATTTCTCACAATTTATGATGATATAGAGAGAACACAAGATATGTTTACTAATCATCCAGATGTTGGACAAGTTAAAGATGCTGTAAACCTAATTTTTGGTAATCTTAAATCAGCATTTGAGTCACTAGATATTGAAATCATTGATCCTCAAGAAGAGATTTTTAACCCTCAATTTCATGAAGCGGTTTATGCCATAGAAAAAGAAGGAAGTAAGAAGAACCAAATCATTGAGGTTCTTTCAAAGGGATTTAAAATTGAAAGCACTGTTATTCGACCTGCTAGAGTTGTAATTGCCAAAATTCCCGAAAACAAGGAAACAGAAGAATAATCTCCTTTTTGTTATTTTTTTTTATAAATACAAGCAACAAATTTTAATTAATAGTACAATTAAGATATTTAATAAGAATACATAGAATTCAAACAATTTCCATTATTATGTCTATGAAAAAAATTTACAAGGTATGTGCATGAGCAAAGTAGGTATAGTTTCATATGGTTCATACATTCCAAGATATAGGATAGCTATAGAAGAAATAGCTAAAATTTGGAATGAAGATTCCGATGAATTAATTTCACAATTACAAGTAGTAAGTAAAACTGTTCCAGGTCCAGATGAGGATGTAGCAACGATGGCAGTAGAATCTGCAAGAAACGCTGTCAATAGATGGGGAGGAGATACAAAGGATATTGGAGCAATATATGTAGGAAGCGAATCTCGTCCTTATGCAGTTAAACCAACAGCTACAATAGTTGCTGCAGCTTTGGATGCTGAAAAATCTCTAACTGCTGCTGATCTAGAGTTTGCCTGTAAAGCAGCAACAGCTGGTATGCAAATGTGTTTCGGTTTAGTAAAATCTAAAATGATTGATTATGGTCTAGCAATAGGATCAGATAATAGTCAAGCTCGTCCCCGAGATCCTTTAGAATATACTGCTGGTGCTGGAAGCGCAGCGTTTCTTATAGGAGCGAGCAATATCATTGCTGAGCTGGAAGGCACCTATTCAGTAACATCGGATACACCTGATTTCTGGAGGAGAGAAGGAGCTGTTTATCCAACTCATGGTCAAAGATTCACAGGACAGCCCGCTTACTTTCAACATACTATTGATGCATCTAAATGTTTAATGGAAAAATTAGGTTCTAAACCTTCAGATTATAATCATGTTACATTTCATCAACCTAATACAAAGTTTCCACTTTCAGTAGCAAAAATGTTAGGATTTTCGAATGAGCAAGTGGAAAAAAGTCTAATCTGCAGAGAGATAGGAAATACATATTCCGCGGCTTCGATACTTGGTTTAGCACATATATTGAATCATTCAAAACCAGGGGATAGAATCTTCATGACATCTTATGGGAGTGGAGCAGGAAGTGATGCATTTTCATTTATTGTAACTGAGGAAATCGAGAAAATTCAATTATATCCTTATTCGACGGATTATTACTTGAATAGAAAGGAGATGATCGATTATGGTACATATGCAAGATATAAAGGAGTGATAAGGTGAGATACTGATGAAACATAAAGTCTACATTACCGGTTTTAGTTCAACGAAATTTGGAGAACATTATAGTAGATCTGCTAGTTCATTAGCAACTCAAGCTCTTTTGGGATCGATAAATAATGCTGAAATTAAGAAAGAATCCGTTCAAGCAGCTTTCTTTGGTTCGTTAGTTTCTAGTAGTAATAGTCAAACATCAATTGGTTCTATATGTATTAGAGAATGTGGACTCGATATACCTACAACTAGAATAGAAGCAGGAAATGCAAGTGGTGCTGCTGCATTCCAGCAAGCTTATTTCGGAATTTTAAGTGGACAATATGATTGTATTGCAGTAATTGGAGTTGAAAAGCTAAGTGACTATGTAAAAGGTGGAACAATAGAGAAAATTCTGGGAACTACAATAGATTACCATTGGGAGTTCGAAATGGGTGCAACTTTAACAAGCCTTTATGCAATTCTCACAAAAGCTCACATGAGGGAATACAAAACTACTCTTGAACAACTCGCAGCAGTTCCAGTAAAGAATCATAAAAATGGTGTTAAAAATCCATTAGCACAATTTAGAAGAGAGATTTCTTTGGATCGGTTCCTTAAAGCAAAGAGAATAGCAGATCCCATAGGTAGGTTTGATCCCGCAACTCATGTTGATGGGGCTTCATCTATTATTCTATCTTCGTCCCAATTTTTAGCTGAAAATCCAGATATCACAACAAAGGTCCCAATTATTGGTTTTGGTCATGCATCGGATACTGTATCTCTTCATCATAGAGACATGCTTACTTCACTTAAAGCTACAAAGAAAGCAGCAGATCAAGCATTTAAAATGGCTAAAATTAACGCTAAAGACATCAATGTAGCGGAGGTACATGATTCATATCCAATAGGTGAAATATTAGCAATAGAAGATATTGGATTCTTTCCAAAAGGGGAAGGAGGAAAAGCTACTGAGGACGGATCAACTTCACTTGATTCTGAGATAAGCATTAACCCAAGTGGAGGATTAAAAGCTAGAGGAGATCCATTTGGAGCTACGGGCATAGCACAAATTGTTGAAATCGTGGAACAAATGAAAGGTGAAGCAGGGGAACGACAGATAGCTGATTTTAACTATGGACTTACTCAAAACGTTAGTGGTACTGGTGCAATGACGTATGTTAGTATATTAGCCCGAGAGGAGGTTAAAAAATAATGGAACCCCCTAAGATTTGGAGAGAAAAACGAGAAAGATATCTTGCAGTTGGTATCAAATGTTTAGATTGTGAAAACAAAAGTTTTCCAAAATCAGAATACTGTATCAAATGCAGTAGTAGTAATGTAGAGGAATATAAACTCGCTAACACAGGTAAACTTCTCTATTATGCTCAAGTTACACAGACTGCACAAGAGATGATGGAATACACACCTTACATTGTAGGAATAGTCGAATTAGATGACGCAATAAAAGTAACAGGTCAGATAGTAGACTGCAATCTAGATGAAATAAAAGAGGGGATGCCATTAAGAATGGTTTTCAAGATATTGGCTCGAGATGGTGATGAAGGTTTAATAAGATATGGCTTTAAATTCGCACCATCCTAAACTATTTTTTTAACTTTATTTGTTGCATTGAATGGACTAATAGACCAACTTCTAGTATAGTTCTTTTGACTACATCTAATTCATGTGCATACTGTTGATCTCTTCCTATAAAGAAGCCATGTACTCCACCCTGAAATTTGTCTTTAATAGTGAGGAAACCCCATCCGCAACCACTCTTTTTATTATCACAGAACACAAGGTAGGAGTTTTCCTTTGTCAGTTCTAGATTGAACTTCAGTTTCTTAAGAGTACTAGCAGGGAGTTGATGAGAAATAGTTGTGTTTGAACAGAATGGGCATTTTGATGCAAACTTTGTTTTTAATCTCTTCTTAGCTTCTTGGAAGACCTTAGAGAACCAGTACCCTGAGGAAACCTTAAGCAGTTCTTCAAATTCCATACTTGGGATAGGACTCAGCATAGTAATCGTAGGAACTTCTTCAATATCAGCTACTTCTATTAGATGTTTGAATCCTTTTACAGTAGTTTTTACAACGGTTGGATGCTCAAAATGCTTCTCAACAAAATCATTGTCTTTTGGAATGTAAGGTTGAAGATAACTAGCTTCAGGTTCTTTTGTAATTATATTGAAGAATATTGCCTTGATTGTAGTTGGAAATTTCTCAGTCTTTGGACCAAAATAATATACTGCAAAATCCATTAATTTTGGATGAATGTCTTCATCAGGTTCATCAACAAGAAAAATCATCATTTGGTCTGTTTGTGTTAATGTCAAAACTAGAGGAGGAAGTGTGGGTTTATCTAAATATACTGATTTCATAATCCCGATTCTTCTAGAAGCAAGCAATTCTTCAATCTCCTTTACAGCTTGACTGATGTTTTTTTCTGCTTCATATTCCACAGGAGGTGATATATCAAAACCTTGATCCCTTAATGAAATCTCGAAGTCCTCATTCCAAAATTCTTTCATCCATTCCCATGGTAGATATACAACATTCTTTTTAACATACCATAGTTTTGATTCTCTGGTTTCTTCATCAAAGTAATAGTAAAGAGGATGTTTCCTTGAAGACTTCTCCATTATGATTATGGGGATTGCCATCATCTTCTCAAATTTTTCACAATAGATAGGATCTGCGCCCATATTGAGAGAGCGAATGCAGCTTAATAACTTCAAAGCAGGTTCTTGGAGTTTTAGTTCAATTTGTTCATCATCACCAACAAAAGGGTCACTAACTGCTCCACTTCGAGCTCTAATACACAGGAGAAGTTCGTCTTTGTATGCGCACATAATAACTCGCTTATAACTCTCATAATAGTCAACTCCCCTTGTATAGATGTTACACATTTCAATAGTAAATCCTTGTTCCTGCAAATAAGCTTCAACTAGCTTCATGAAGTTGGTTTTGAACAAACTCATATCCGAACATCTTCTTTATTTAATGATAAGTTTTCTTATAAATCCTATTCAGCATCGAACACTATACAAATTTTTTCGTGTATAACTGAAACTTATGATTACTATTACATATATTTTCAAATTCATTTAAAAACTTAAGAAAAGATTACTTATTTCCATCATCTATTGAGAGAGCAGACATTAAATCGCTAACTATTTGGAGTGTATTTGATTTGTCTTCTTCAACATCAATTTCTATAAAATTGCAGACACATTTAGGGTGAATTATTACATGATAACCACCATTTCTTCTTCTGATTGAGAATGGATATAATTGACATGCTAATGGTTTGAATTCGTGAACTTTACACATCCCTTTTTCATCTAAGAAAGCACATTCGTTTACAAAAGGTTTTTTCCTTAGAATATAGGCTTTAATTAAACCATTTTCAATACTCTTGCTAGCGATTAGTACAGGACTCAGTACTTCTATAGCTTGATCAATTTCTATTCCATGTTCCATCATATCAAGAATATCCTGTTCAGTAGCAGGAATATTATTTAGTTTACAACAATCAGAACAACAAGTACATTCAAAATGAACATGCAGCAAAACATCTATCGACCCATCTTCATTTATGTTAGCTATAGGGGTATTGCTGATATCCATTGAAATCATTATCCAACCAATCAAGAATCCATAAAAAGGTTATTGAACAAGATAAAAATCGCACAAATGCGCTAGAATTGCGTAAGGATACCCAGAAATGGAAAAGGCTTTAAAATTGGGATTTTTTGTTATTTCCGAGCCTTTAAATATAATTTCACTCATAGTAATAGATAGATTTAGTTAATCACAAGTCATTTGATTTGTGAAACAAGAATGTGATTAAAATGAGTGAAATGAATGATATGATTCAAATGCTTGCTGATGCTTCAGAAGAAGAGAGAGCTAGCATGTTATCTCAGAGATTAAAAATGCTTGCAGGGCAACCTGAAGAGCAAAGAATTCAATCGCTTGCAGGACTTATTTCCGCAATAAATAAACTCAAGCCTAAGAAAATGAAACCCTTTATTGCAACACGTACAAAAGTTCTCATGTCTCTCTCTCAAGAAGAGAAAGAAGCTCTTATGGTTGGAAGACTAAAAGCTGCTAAAGTTGTTGATGAAAATACTCACAAAACTGATATGATGATAACTTTGGAAGTTGCAAAAGAAATGGGTGAAGATAAATTTAAGATGTTTGTGGGTCTGTTAAAAATGACTGCAGAGAAACATGGTTTACCTGCACCACTAATGGATGCAAGTTGAAACTCAAATTCAAATGAGTCAAAATTTATTATTTAATCTTTTTCTTTTTCACTTTTTTTTGCAGTGAAAAAATAAAATCAAGGTTATTAAAATGATGGATAAAATTTATAGTAAATATAAAGAAATATTGTTTTTTGGATTTTCATTAGTAATTATTTCCCTAGGTTTAGGTATTTGGCGATTTTTCAATCAGATGTATATAACTTCAGATAATTTAGTAGAAATAGTATTAAGAAGATTCTTAGAAATCATTCCACTTTTAGGACTTGGATTCCTTAAACTTGGAATTGGTTTTGCAATTGTAACTATAGTGAGAAATATCTCCGCAACAGGTGAGAACGCTACAAAAAGCTTCAACAAAGCAGGTCTTGAGTTGGAAAAACCGAAAATACCATTTTTCTCAAAAGCATTCCCATGGTTTTTGATTTCAGGAATAATCTCTGAGCTTATTGCTGCTATCGTTATGATTTTCTGGATAAATGCAGGAATCAAAGGAGATGCATTTGCAGATCATATTTATGAAATCATCACTGTTCCTATTGAAGCTTTAGGCGTCGCTCTTCTGATTGGAGGAATAGCATTTGGTTTAGCTACAATAGTTATGAATTTAGGAATTCAAGTTAATGAACTTCCTAGAAGATTGAAGATACTCACAAAAGGAGAAAAGAATCCAGAAGTATTAGATCAGAATAAGATAGTTCCTAAATGGACTATCATCTTAACCCTCACTGGGATGATTGTCACTGGTTCTTCCTTTATACCCGTTGCAATAGTCCGAGCTATACATTATTCAGTTACAGGTTCAACTCTTGCTAGCTTGAATGGATTATTATGGGATACCTGGATTTTCGTTGGAATTGCAATATTGCTATTTTCAATAAGTTACTGGTTATTGAGAATAATAAAATGGTTAAGAAAACAAAGAAGTGGTTTAGGTGAAACTGTCGGAGAAATTGCAGAGATCGAAACTCGACCTCTAGAACAACCTCTTAAAATAACTACAGCAGTTCATTCTTTTGCAACCGCAGGATTAACTTGGATGTTCATATTCTTCTTCGTTATAGCTATTTACAATGCTTTTAATCCTTCACCATTACAAATTCTCATAAAACCAGGGAGAGCAATTAGCCTAGCTTTATTATTCATTGGCATTGGTTTAGCTTTGCTTACAATTGTAGTAAATCTAAAATTAACTGCTTTTATGCTACCTGGTTCCTTTACCAATATTGTAAATGTGATTAAGGGAGATAATAAAAGAGAAGAAACTCCAAAACCACCAGATAAACCCATCAAACTATCTCCATTGAAGTTATTCTTTGGACTGCTATCTGGAGTATTTCTTGTGCTTCTTGGAACTCTTCCAATCGCAGTTCTCAGACTTAGTTATAAGCTTCAAGGAATGGAAAATAAACAATGGATTACTGAACATTTAATAGGTCCAGTAGTTTCTACAGGTGTTGGAATCATATTTCTTACAATAGGCTTATTCTTTAGCACAATAGTTGGTTTTGTAAAAGCTAGAAAATCAATAATAAGTGAAGGAGTAGAATCCTGTGTTTATTATACCTTAGAAAAGAAATAGCTAACCACCACTTTTCTTTTTTCTTAACAACAATTTTATAATAGGATTTTTATCTCCATATCGTGTCACAAGAATCGGAATCGTCATACTTTGAATCTTTTTGGAAAACTAACCTTCCTACAAGAAATTTGTTTATTTTAATTGCGGTCTGTTATGTCATTATATCTATCATCAGCATTGTTAGGGGAGAAATAAACGATCTTATTGATGTTTTTACCATTTCTGATGAAGTTTTAGTGCGTGTTGGTCAGTTTAATCTTCTTGTACTGAACGGACATGTATACCAGTTATTGACTTCAATATTTGTTCATGTAGACATTCTTCATTTCCTTTCTAATTGTTTGTTTCTATTAATTTTCGGTTTAAGAGCTGAAGAAAAACTTCTTTCTTGGCAATATTATGTTATCTTTCTAGTATCGGGATTAATGGGCGGATTACTTTCTCTTGCTGTATTTGATCCACTTACTATATCTGCAGGAGCTAGTGGAGGAGTCTTTGGTCTTCTAGGTGTTGACATAGTTTTAGCATTTGAAGAAGATAAAAGAAGATCATTCTGGAGTTATTCAGGTGTTGGTGTAATCTTCTTGATTATTACTGGAGGAATGAATGTTAACTTCTTAGCACATGCTATCGGGTTAGTAACAGGGATATTGCTTCCTCTTTTTGTTTTAAAGAAAAGGAAAAAGAAAGAACTACCCTCTGAGAATCTTTTAGAATGAATTTTCAATTGTTAGTAAAATCTGTCATTTTCTTCGTATTTATTTGATTTTTTATCTTCTTTGCTGTATCCCATGACTCTCTAACAAATGGAGGAAATTTCTTATTTTGCTTATAAGTTCGTTTGAGGTATGAGATTGTCTTTGGATCATTAGGATATCCTGATCCTAAATCTATTTTCAACTTTGAAGATATTTTTACTATTTCTCTATCACGTTGTACTTTTGCTATTATCGAAGCAGCTGATACAACAGGATAATATTTATCAGCTTTATGTCTAGAAATGATTGTTGCTTTTGGAAATTCAACTTGGAATGCTTCTCCAAACCGTTTTTCTTTCACATCTGCAGCATCTATGTATATTTCATCAGGGATTACAGAAAATTCTTTTGTAGCTTTAATCATGATTTTTTGTTCTATCACATTTAGTGTATAATTCTTTCTTAGTTCATCAATCTCTGCAGCAGAAACATGTTTGGTTTTAATCTCAAAAGCCACTTTTGAAAGAGTAGAATAAAGCCTTTCTCGACTTTGTTTTGTCAGTGTTTTGGAATCTCTTGCTCCCACTTCTCTCAGTTTGTTCTTGTCAATTTCCTTAATCATATAAGCACATATAACCATAGGTCCTATGACTGGCCCTCTTCCCGCTTCATCAATACCAACGATATATTTACTCATAGTTGTCATCTTTATCACACATCAAATCAATGGAGATTTATAACATCGGAAAGTTCTTGATAAGAAGCATTGGTTTTCAATCCTTGGGGATCAAATGAGGTTCTAGAAGCTACAAATCCCTTCTCTCTTAAAGAATCAATAATCATCTGGATTCCTATTCCAACTTTCTGAAGTTTTCTTAGCACATATGGCAGATAATAGAAAAATGGTGGAGATTCAGCTTCTTCTATCATTTTTGCGAGTTTTTTTTCTATCTCATTTTTCGAGGGTAACTCACTTTCTTGAAGAATAGTATTCAAATCTTCGATGCATTCGCTGTAGAAAAGCTGTTCTAACCACAATGGTCCTGCTTTCTCTAATCTCATATTACATACCGGACAATCAGTAGACTCCAATACTTCAGAGATTTTAGCTGATTTGAAATAAGAACATTCTGTACAGAAATACACAAAACCGATATTCTGATGTTGTAAATTCGCTTTTTCTTTACTTCTAATTAATTTAACTTTCACTCTCAGAAAGTGCTCGTGATGATAGCTTATGACTGGTTCTATAGCTATCCCAATCCTTCCAGCACTAATCAAGATATTGTATAATAGAATACGTAATGCAACCTCATGGCAAAGGAAGTTTCTAGTTGGTATTGAATTATATATGCGAAGGCATGCATTTGCAAATTTACCACACAGAACTTGCAAATCAGTAGCAGTTACAAAAAGGTAACCTTCGTTTTTTTGCAAAACTTGAATAGCAGAGTCTATAAATTGTATTGGAGACCCAAAAGGATCAATATCTATCACATCAATAGTTTCTTGTTTCTTAATGAATTCACTTATCGTGATTGAAGCATCTGAATGTTTCACTTCAAGTTTATCATCAAACCCTATTTCATCTATGTTTCTTTGAATTGTTTCAACAGCGATTGGGTTTCTGTCACCTGCATAAATTTTACTTATTATGGTTGAAGGTAATTCTTTTAGTATCCTATAACTTCTCACTCCTGTTCCAGCTAAAGGATCCAGTATTGTCAGTGGTTCTGTTTGCCGCTTTGAAATTGCTATCAATACAAGCAATGTTAAGTCTCTGTTAATTGTCATCTCAGGATTGTAAAAAACAGAAGAATCGTAGATTCTTTCTGCATCTTTGAAAATTATGAACTCTGTTTCTCCTTCTTTGGTTTTCTTCCATTCACCTTCTGAGAGTTTCATAAGTGTCTACTCTTCTCATCTTTGTTTTCAGTGATAGTTAAA
>JAGLTP010000588.1 GCA_023135215.1 Candidatus Heimdallarchaeota archaeon | reverse complement strand
TTTGGGTTTCCCTCTAAAACCAGCTTTCACTGTTTCATCCGATATCTTATTTCTTTATTTTCACATGGTATACTGATGTCACAGCCATATGGATACACTGGAAAAATACTTTGGGTAGATATGACTACTGGAAAGATACATGAAGAAAATCCTTCTGAAGAAATATATCGTAACTACTTAGGTGGATATGGATTGGGAGTATATTATATTTATACTAGAATTGAACCTCGATGTGATCCTTTAGGTCCTAAAAACATCTTAGGACTTTGTCCAGGTTTACTCACTGGAACAGTAGCACCTTTCACCGGTAGATGGATGGTATGTGGAAAAAGTCCTTTAACAGGTAAAGGGGTAACAATCGATGGAGACTTTTGTAGTGGGGGATGGGGAGATAGCAATTCAGGTGGTTATTTTGGTCCAGCAATCAAACGCGCTGGGTATGATGCTATTTTCATAACAGGAACAGCAAAAACACCTGTGTATCTTTACATAAACAAAGATTCTACAGAATTAATAGATGCTGCAGAGATTTGGGGGAAGGATGCTTTTGAAACAGAAGATCTTCTTAAAGAAAAATACGGAAAGGGAGTGAATGTTGCAACAATTGGAGTTGCTGCAGAAAATAAGTCCCTTATTACTGGGATTGTTTGTGATCATGGTCGAATGGCAGCACGAAGTGGACTTGGTGCAGTCATGGGTTCGAAGAAACTAAAAGCCATATGCTTAGATGGAAGAACTAAACTCAACTTAGCTGATAAAGAAGCAACATTTTCTCTTTCAAAAAAGTACCGAGAAAAAATGGCTGAAATGTTAAGTAAGGACATATTTGGAAAAATGCTCAAAACTGTACCCAAGTTTGGTAATTTAATGGGAAAAATGAAAATGAGTTTTGGTAAAAGTGTGCAGATGGTCATGAAAATTCCAGGAGTAAAAGCTGAAGAGCTGGTTGCTAACTATTTGCATCGATTTGGTACTGCCTTTACTCTCCCTATTTCCGTACCTGTAGGTGATGCATCTGTCAAAAACTTCAGTGGCATTGGTTTTTCTGATTATCCACAAGAAATTGCGTTGAAAAAAGTTGGAAATACACTTTCTTCAGTTAGAACTGAACTTTATGGGTGTTTTGGATGTCCATTAAGTTGTGGAAAAAAAATATCAGTTCCTGAACTCGGAATTAAGGATTCTCATAAACCCGAATACGAAACGCTTGCTTCTTGGAGCAGTAATATTTTGAATGATGATCCAATGCTGATGATAGAAATTAATGAATTTTTAAATCGTCAAGGTTTAGATTCAATATCGACCGGAGTAACGCTTAGTTTTGTGCTAGAATGTGTAGAACATGGTTTACTTACACAAAACGATTTCAAATCAGAGAAATTTCCAGAAGGATTTTTACCAAAATGGGGTGAAACAGAGTATATTCTTCCTTTGCTCAAAATGATCGTACATCGTGAGGGAATTGGAGATTTACTAGCTGATGGAACGTGGGAAGCTTGTCAAAAGATTCAGGAATCAAAATCGTTTGCAATGAATGCAGCAGGATCAGAGATTCCAATGCACGATCCCCGATATATTAACTGGTTTATTACTACCTATTTATCTGATCCAACTCCCGGAAGGCACACAGCTGCAGGGATAGATACTTTGATGCTACATCCTGTAGCACGTTTTACTAAAGCATTTGAATTTAAGACAAACAGAAAAATAGAGAAAAATTCTGAAAACCATGCTTTTGCAGTAAAATTCACTCAGAGTATTAACGCACTTGGTTTATGTTCATATTCGTTAGCCTGTGGGAGTTACCCTTTATTTGAGCTCATAGAAAGTGTGTTTGGTTGGCAAGTTTCCCCTGATGAGTTTTTGTCTATTGGATGGAGAATACAGACACTTCGTCAAATGTTTAATGCTCGAGAGGGGGCAATTCGACATGAAATACCCAAACGACTATTAGGGGATCCTCCAGCAAAGAAGGGACCGTTAAAAGGAGTATCACTACCTGCAGAACAGATGATTCAAGGATACTACAAATACATTGGATTCAGAGAAGATGGTGTACCTGAAAAAGTTACTCTGAAAACACTTGGTTTAGATTTCTGTATTCAAGATCTTGCTTTGTGTCGAGGACGACCACAACCCATTATAAACCAATATCTTGAGACTAAGAGTTAAATAGTGAGATTATCACAGTTATTTGATAGATAATGCAAGTAACTTTGACTAATATAGTTGACAACACAGTCAAGATAAATAGTGATTTTGTTCCATCTAGTGGTTTATCTTATTTGTTTGAACTAGAAGGGAGAAAGATTCTCTTTGATGCTGGAGATCAAGGGAATGTTTTGATTCACAACATGAAGATTCTAGATGTTGATCCAAACGAAATTGAATTACTTATTCTAAGTCATGGTCATTGGGATCATACACATGGATTAAGAGCTTTAATGTATCAACGAGACACCAAAGAAAAACTCAAAATAGTTGCTCATCCTCATGCTTTTCGAAAAAGAAGAATAGCTAATTTCTCACTAATCTTACCTGGATTAATAAAATATCGAATATACAACTATGGTTTTCCTAAACTACCTAAACAACTGCAAAAAATGGTGATACTAGAATCTACAGTCGAACCTTATGAAGTTACTCCTTACCTGAAAACCACAGGTGAAATTTCTGATAGGAAGGAAAAAGCTTCTACTGTAGATAAATTGAAAATGAAGGAAGGAAGACGATACATCAAGGATTTTCAATTGGATGATCTCTCGCTAGTATTAAAAACTAAAGAAGGTGTGGTAATTATCCTTGGTTGTGGTCACTCTGGCGTATTGAACATTTGTGCAAGGGCTAAGGAATTTTATCCAAACGATAAGATTATCTACATTATTGGTGGAACTCATCTTGTAGCCTTAAAAACAGAATCTGAATTGGAATATGTAGCTAAAACACTTGAAGACAAGTATGACAAACCTTTGCTTTATTTTAGTCATTGTACAGGGAAGATTGCATTGAAGTTCTTTGAAAAACGTTTTGGAAAAGAAATAGTGAAACCCTTCATGGTGGGAGATAAATTAACCTTTGAATGTTAAGAACATCTTCATAGAAAACAATATATAAAAAAACAATTCAATTTCGCTGACTTATGTCTACTGCGAAAACTCAAATTGATTCGGAAAAAGTAAAAATCTTCTTAGATAAGAAATTTGATTTCAAGGTTGACAATCTAGAATTCTTAAGAGGCGGGGAATTTTCACAAGCTTTTTCTTATGAAACGCGAGGTCAAAGTCATGTAATTAAAATTCGAAATACACGTAAACAATTCGAAAAAGAACTAATGGCATATGAGAGCATCAGAGATAAAGGCAATACTATTCCTATTCCAAGGATATTTGATATAGGACTATTTCAAGAGAATGGAAAAGACAGGTTATATTATTGTATAAGTGAGAAAGTTGAGGGTAAGATTCTCACAGACTACAGATATTCAGAACTTAAGATCATTGATCCATTCTTAATTAGAATGTTAATTAAAATTCATAGAGTAGACATCTCTGATACAAAAAATTTTGGTCGATGGAATAAGTTTGAACAGACTTCTTTTAAATCATGGAAAAATTATATTTTAGATTTTATTAAAGGTCAGAAAGTGTATTGGAATAAAGTTTATTCTAATGGTATTTTTGAAAAAGAACTTCATCAAACCCTTTCTAAGGAAATCGAAGAATTATTGGAATATAGTTCAGAGAAACGGCATCTCATTCATGGTGACTATGGCTATGACAATGTTTTAGCAACTCCGAATGGGAAAATAACTGGTGTTATTGACTGGGAACTTTCCATGTTTGGTGATTTTGTATATGATATTGCATGGCTTGATTTTTGGGGTTTTGTACAAGAAAACAACTACAGCAAGATATACAAAAGAATTTATGAAAAAATTCATGATGATAAAATCATCAACTACAATGAAAGGTTAAGATGTTACAGACTCTACATAGGCTTAGGAGCACTAGCATACTTAAGCGATTCATCCCAAAAGAAAAAATATCTTTCAGCTAAAGAAAGAGTTGAGAAATTGATTTAGTTAATGAATAGCAGTATTGAGGAAAACTCTATGTCAAAAAAACAAAAAAATGGGACTTAAGAGCACTTATGTTTCTTGATTTTTGGACAAGATGCTTGGAAAGATCACAATTTTAAGGAAAGAATTTTGTATGAAATATTAAGGGAGAAATATTACTAAAGAGGGAAAGTCTAATTAATCCAATTACTTACACACCTATAGAAACAAAGTTCACAATAAGATGGTGAATCATTTTGAATTTCACAGAAGAGTGCAAGGAAGCAATTTTAAGAGGGAACATTGATCTAGCAAAAGATCTTGCTCATAAGGTTTTAGATGAGAATTTAGATGTTAATGAGGCCATAGATGCATTTTCATTAGCTATACGTGAAGCAGGAGATTTATTTGAAGAAGGGGAATTCTTTCTACCAGAGCTAATGCGTAGTGCAGAAGCAATGAAAGCTGCTATGACTTTCTTTGAACCAGTACTAAAGGAAGGAAAAGAAAACAGAATCATGGGGAAGGTTGTAATCGGAACTATCGAAGGAGACATTCATGATATTGGTAAAACCCTTGTAGCTGCTATGCTTTCAGCAGAAGGCTTTGAGGTACATGATTTAGGAGCAGACGTTCCTGTCTCAACTTTCATAGAAAAAGCAATTGAAGTTGATGCTAATTTAATTTGTATCTCGGCTTTGTTGACAACAACTATGGTAGGTCAGAAAAAACTAATTGATAGCTTGAAAGAGAAAAATCTTAGAGATCGTTTTAAAGTTTTAATCGGAGGAGCACCAGTTTCCAAACAATGGGTAGAGGAAATAGGTGCAGATGGATCAGCTGAAAATGCTATTAGTGCAGTTAAACTTGCTAAAAAATTAGTAGAATCATAGTAGGTGTTTTTAATGGGGGATAAAAAACCGATTCTTGATTTACTCAAAGAACAAATTGTGATTCTTGATGGAGCAATGGGATCATTGTTAATTAATCAAGGATTAACTGCGGGTACCCCCCCTGAAATCTGGAATATCTCAAATCCAGATAAAATTAAGAAAATTCATCAGAAGTACTTTGATGCTGGCTCTAATGTTGTTTTAACAAATACATTTGGTGGATCCAGTCTAAAACTAGCAGCGTACAAGCATGGGAATAGTGTAGAAGAATATAATCAAAATGCTGTAAAAGCTGCTCGAGATGTCTGTCCAGAAAATGGTTATGTTGCAGGAGATATTGGTCCTTCAGGTGCATTTTTACCACCTGTAGGTGATATTACTATAATTGACTTCGAATCAAATTATCTGGAGCAAACGCAGATTTTAGCAGATGCAGGAGTAGACTTATTCTTCATTGAAACGATGGTGGATTTAAAGGAAGCTGAAGCAGCTGTCAAGGCAGCAAAGAGCGTTTCCAAACTACCAATTTTTGTTTCCATGACTTATAAAAAAACGAAAAGAGGTTTCTTCACAATCATGGGAAACTCGTTAGAACAATGTGTTGATTCTCTTCAAAAGTTAGGAGCAGATGCAATAGGAGCCAATTGTACTATTGGAAGTGATGAAATGATTGAATTAATCCAAGAATTGAATCAATTAACAGAGTTACCAATCATTGCAAAACCTAATGCTGGACAACCACAATTAATCAAGGGAGAGACAGTATATCCAACAACACCAAAAGATTTTGCTAAAGATATTTCAAAGATAGTAAAGAATCAAGCTAAAGTAGTTGGTGGTTGTTGTGGTACAGATCCTGAATATATTAAGAAAATTGTTCAAATAATTAAGAGGTAAAATAATGAGATTTCTAGAAGATATCAAGATAACTCTTAATGATGATGAAATCATCAGACTATTAAGAAGTAAGAATTCAATGAAAAAATCTCCACCAAAAGAAATGATTGATGAAGTTAACAAAATGAAAGAAATAGCTCTCGAATTAATTCATCCTAGAGGTGTATTCGAGTTTTTTGACAGCAAGGAGCTGAAACCAAGGTTTCTTTTCAGTAAATCTGAAAAAACCGCGTTTGCAGTATGTACTATTGGAAGGGAATTAGAGGAAAAAGTTTCAAGAAAGATAAATGGTGGAGGATTGGCAGAAGGAGTTATATTGGATGCAATTGCTTCTCATGCAGCAGAAGAGACAGCAGAGAAAGTCAACCAAAAGATCTTAGAAGAAATTGCGAATGTGTTTAAAGATAAGGAAGCAACTTGTAGGTTTAGTCCTGGTTATTGTCAATGGAATCTGGAGGAAGGACAACAACTAATCTTTCAATTATTACCTACCGAAGTAGTTGATGTTACATTAAGCGTATCAATGATGATGAAACCAATAAAATCTGTTTCCTTTGCAATTAACATCGGAGAAGAGATCGATAAAGAGCTTGGAATAAGAAGCTGTGAAACCTGTAATTTAGTTAATTGTGCTTATAGAAGATTATAAATCAAAGTTTTTCTCGAAAAAGATTTTATAAGCAGTATGAGATTCTCATTTAGGCTATCTGAACAGAAGGGTAAACTATGAGACCAAATATCAGAATTCTTGAAGAAGGAATTAAAGAAAAAGTCTTTGTTGAAGCAATGGAAATACTTGAAGAAATTGGATTCTTCGTAGAGAATCAAGAAGCTATAGAGATTCTCCAAGAAGCAGGGTTAAATGTTGATATTGAAAACAGAAGGGTTAAACTTCCTCCAGATTTAGTTAAGAAATCTTTGCAATCAGCTCCATCATCTATCACTCTTTTTGATAGAGAGGGTAAGGAAGTAACCAAATTAGAAGGAGACAATATTTGTTTTGATCCAGGTTCAGCTGCATTGAATGTTTTAGATTCTGAAACAAATAGAATAAGAACAGCAGTAACCAAGGAT
>JAGLTP010000587.1 GCA_023135215.1 Candidatus Heimdallarchaeota archaeon | reverse complement strand
ATATAAACGGGAGTACCATACATTTTGACTACCTCAAATATTTACTTGAGTAACTTAATTTCGTTTTTAGGTGTTATTCTCTGTTATATATATTTTCCGATTTGCAAAAAAAAAACCCATAATATATTTTCTAATCTTTGACACTTTGAAGAATCCACAAAAATTTCGGTTCAGTTTTTAATTGCGGATATCTGATTCAGAATGTTTTTAAAAGTGTAAACCTAGTATCTATTGGGGTTATTCTGGCGATTCTTCGCATGTTAGTATGAATCAGCAGAAAAAGTGAATCAAATTGTTGGAGCCTAACTATGGAACTGATTGGACTCTGTCCTCTAGAGATCTAACTGTCTCTGTTGCTGGATTAGATGGGGTAGGGAAGACTCTAATTATTAACAAGCTTCTCCACGAAGAGATTCATGAAACCTATGCAACTTTTGGAATTAATCAGGAAATCATTAAAATTGATGGTCTTAGACTTGGATTGACAGATTTGGGAGGACAAGAACCTTTTAGAAAATCCTTATGGGAAAGCTATATTTCTAAATCTGATGCTTTGATTTATGTTGTTGATGCAACCAATGAAGAAAGAATAGATGAATCAAAAACCTGGTTTGTTCGAGCATTAAAATGGGTCAAGAAACAATCACCCGTTTTGGTTTTGATAAACACATGGGATAGATCTGTTGACAGAAAAACCATCCAATCTATACAAAGTATCTTTCAAACAATTGGCAACAATAATGAAATAGATTGCTTTGCTATATCTCCTATAACAGGGAAAAATATTAAGAAAACAGTGGATTGGCTAGCAAATACAATTATTGAGAATTTAATTCACGTGGGAATTTCTGTTGATTACTTTGTTGCATATATTAAGACTGAACAAGGAATTGTTGAAGCAAGAATCAGATCATCAGAACCTGCTTTATTAGATAAAGGTCTATTTCCAGTTATTCGATACAAATTCGCTGAAAATGATGAATCTGTTCTAGAGTATATGAGACTTAAAGGCAGGCAAATTGTTATGGCAGCTGATAGTCAAACATCTTGTTGGTTGGTCACAACTGAAAGCAAGGATTTCAAAGGAACCAACTTACTCATGAAGCTACTTACTGAATTTGTAAAAGAAATTCATGGCTTAAAAACTGATAAGGGAAAACATATTTCAGAGTCAGATTTAACAAGTTACCTCATCAAATATATGATAGACAAACAATCCTTCTGGTCAGTAAAAGAGCAACCTATGTTTGAAATCTCAATAGTTGATGACTTTTTTTAGGATTTTTTATTTTTAAAGAAAATTGCACTTGAACAATAATGTTAAATATTTTTTATTTTTCTTTAACTTGATTTAATAATGGATTCAGAGCTAAAAGAAGTACTTAAGGGAATTAAAGGTTTTAGAGATTTTTATCCTGAAGATTATGCTGAATATAAAGTCATTTTCAAAGCAATGCATTCAGTTTCCCATAAGTTCGGTTATGAAGAATACGAAAGTCCCACAGTTGAATTTGCGAAACTTATAGAGTATAAATCTGGTCAAGAATTAGTTGATGAAACTTATCGACTTTTCGATAGAGAAAACAGAAAATTAGTTCTGCGTCCTGAACTAACTCCATCTCTAGCTAGACTCGTTGTAAATCAACATCAAAGATATCCTAAACCAATGAGATGGTATAGCATTCCTAGAGTTTTCAGAGATGAAACACCACAACGGGGTAGAGTCAAGGAACATTATCAATTCAATGCAGATATAATCGGGATAGACCACCCAGCTGCAGATGCTGAGATTATTGCTCTTTCAGTAAATGTAATTAAAACTGCAGGACTAAAAGATGGAGAATTCATCTGTGTAATTAATAGTAGGGAACTTCTTCAAGGATTCATTGAATACATAAACGCACCAAACTATATTGATGTCATCAGAGTTGTAGATGCAAGAGCAAAGCACCTTCAAACTACTCTTGAAAAGAAAATTAAAAAAGATATACAAGATAAGACTGGCAAGAAACCGAAGAAACCAGAAGTAACTGAATTTGCGCTTAAATTGCGCACAATTTGGCAACAAGATCCAGAAACAAAGGAGGATTATTCAGCAATAAGAAAGCAATCAATTCTATCTAAATATCTAGATCAACTTAATTCACTTGAAGAAGATGGTTTGAAAGATGCATTGATGGGAATTGGTTTAACCTCAGAACAAGCATCTAAGCTATATACTTTTGTCACAATACGAGGAAAACCAAAAGATGTACTTCTCAAGCTAAAGGAATTGGATATTGGTGAAAAATCGGAAAAAGCACTAAAGAATCTGGAAGAATTGGCTTATTTTCTTGAGTTGTTTAATGTTATAGATAATTGTGAATTTGATACATCCATAGCGAGAGGATTGGACTACTATACTGGAATCGTGTATGAATTCTTTGACAGAACAGGATATGTTGTTAGGGCTATAGCAGGTGGAGGAAGATACGATAGATTGGTTGAAAGCTTTGGTGGTGGATTAATTCCTGCTACAGGAATTGGAATGGGCGAGACAGTTTTACACTCAATACTAAAACATCTTGGAAGATTTGAGGAATATTCTTCTCCAGCAAAAATCTATGTAGCTCCTATTTCAAAAGATGTCCTAACTGAAACCGCTGAAATCGTAAAGAAACTCCGAAACGACTATTCAGTACTTTTCAATCCCTTAAACTGGAATCTTAGTAGACAATTAGAAGATGCAGGTAGCAGAAATGTTCCGCTAATGATAATTGTAGGAAAAAGAGATTTGGCAGAAAACAACGTAACAATAAGGGATCTAAAAACTGGAGATCAGAAAACCGTTTCCATTTCCAAACTAAAGAATGAAATAAAGAAACAACTGAAAGTGTAATATATTTTAAAGAAATGAATCAAAACAGATTTATTTCCTCATTTTATTTCAGCATTAATGACTGTAGCTTCTCATAATTACCTTAAGTCAATTAAACCACAAATCCTAGCCAGTATGATAAAAGAGAAAGAAAGCTATGAAGAAATTCTAGCTCAATTAGGATTGAATAAAAAACTCTCCAAGAATAGCTTCGTAGAGTATTTACTGGTGGAATGTAAAAGATTACTTAATAAAGAACAACGAACCGAGGCTCTCATTGTTCTGCGTTCAATAAAAGCGATTTTACCTCAAGTTCCGGTGAAATATCATGCAGAATTTTATCTGAGACTAGCTGACTCTTTTCTCTTGTCAAATGATTATGAAGGTGCAGAAAAAGCTGCCACTAAATCTGAAGCTATAGCTTCCAAGCTGAAAGATCCAAATTTGAGTATTAGAGTCTTCAATCTATTGTTTATTATTAACAGGACAATTAGTAAAGACAAATCAGTGGAATATTTACATAAATCAAAAGAATTGTCGGAAGAACATAATATCTACGAAAATATAGTGTTCTGTGATATCAATTTAGGATTATTACATTACTTCAAAAAAGAGCATAACAATGCTGCTGAATATTGTAAGAATGTTATAGAGATAATTTCTGAAAAACCTTATCCTAATGAGAGACTCCTCATGCCAACTGATTACTTTCTTCAAGTGTTTTCAGAAAATCCAGGCTTAGTCGTTACGCCAAAATATAAAAACACAATACTGAAGGGAGTATCAGTTGTTATAAGATCTTTAAAACAATTGAAAAATGATTATGAAGCAACACGTCGTCTCTCAATCTTAGCAAGTTTTCTGAAATTGTCAGATGCTTTAGTTGATAAATCTATGAATAAAATTGTGGAGTATATTGAAAGTTTGAATGTAAACAAAAAATCTCCTTATTATTCCGCATTGGGGAGAGGTATTGGTGATTACAAAGATTTTCAATATGCTTTGATGTACTTTGAAAAGGCTCTTGAATTTGTAAATTACATAAAAGATGAGGAACACAGAAAAATTAGGAAAGGACTAGCATATATCCTTTCAAGTTCAATAGGAGTCTCAATGCTTTATGATTTAGATTCTTCTCCTCAAACCTCGCAAAAATTAAAGAATCTAGCAATAAAAACCAATTCAAAGAATCTCTTAAGTGACAGAAAAGAAACCACAATATCCTTTCAAAATGCTGTAAGTGATTCAGATGCAGCATTTTCCATAAAACGAAAATATGTAACTGGCAATCTTTTAGACATTCTAAAAGAGAAGTATGAAATTCAAAAGAACATTGTCGCTTTCACTTTTCAAAAGAGCAATAAAGAACTAATAAATAACTTGGAAATATTCTGTATAAACACTATGACACAGAATGATGAAGTACAATCTCTTCTTCTAGCTGGAACTACAATGGATGAGAAAAACATCAAAAGGGGTAAAAAGATTTTTTCTGGATATCAAATTTTAGGACATATTGTTCCTAAAACGATGCAAAAAGAGAAACACTTGGAAGATTTTGACATGAGATTCCTTTTTGATTTAATAAGAGCACCTCAGAAGTTTAAGGAAATCGAATTTTTAGTTCCAAGTGACGACGTTGAAATAACATATACCCCGTTTTATAGAAGTAAATAAAATTTATCCTAACATAGCAAAAATGGATTTCTTGATCTCACCTATTCTTTCAGGGGAGTATTCAGCTTGTCTCATGTATTCGACAGCTTTATACATATAATCTCTTGCCTTAGGTTTCTTACCCATATTGAAATAAGCTCTACCAATCAAGATGAACAAAGTGATGATGTTATCATCATCCTTCTGTTTAGTGTAATAGTTAAGAGCCTCAGAAAGTACTTTTAAAGCATCGTTGAATTTACTCTGAGATAGTAATAGTTGTCCTAAGTCGTATTGTGTTTCAGCTAGTTTGTTAATGACTTTTACTTTCTTATAATAAGATATAGCAGTCTTGTAAGCGTTAATGGAATGATTAGGATTGGCAGACCCCTCGTCAAGACTAGTTTGATAGGCAACACCTAGTTCTTTCCAAGTATCTGCAAGTTTTTCTATATTACTCATTTTAGTAAATGCTTCAATAGCTTCAGCTAGGTACTGCTTGCTTTTCTTGAAGTTTCCTTCAGTTCTGTAAATCTCTCCCAATTTAAACGAACACTCGCCGATTCTATCTAGCTTAGTAAGTTCTTTGTATCTGGAAAAAGCTTGTGAGTATATTTGTCGTGCTTGGGAAAGCTGATCTATATTGTAATAAGCATTTGCAATCATGAAGAGGCTTTCTGCAGATTGTTCTTTATTTCCCATAGAAGTAAACATTTCTTGGGCATAGATTAAGTTACGAATACAATCTTGATATTTACCATTAAGAAAATCTTCTTTTCCTTTGATAAAGAAAAATTTTGCATTAGATTCTAGGTCATTCATGAATATAGTCCCCTAGCCCCTTCTGAGACTCTTCGTATGAATCTTCTCTTTGTTTATTATATAGTTTATAATACTTTTATCCGCAAAGGAAAAAAAAAGACAGATGTTTTAGTTGATGGAGTTTTCTTCGATTTTATTCCTTCAAATAAAACAATGGACGTTCTTCATAACTTACATTAACAGTATCCCAGTCAATTTCACGTGAAAGAGTCCTTTTACCTGAATCAATAATGTTGTTTACTCTCCTCGCATGTAAGATTTCTCTAGCTTTTCTCTGTATTGA
>JAGLTP010000586.1 GCA_023135215.1 Candidatus Heimdallarchaeota archaeon | reverse complement strand
ACTGACTCTGTGTAAGTCCTTGAAATTGGTAACTTATTCTTAGAATGGCTAGTGGTAATGTTCCTATGAGAACTATAATTGAACCAATTAGTATACCGATGAATAGTTTCATAGGTGATAGCTTTAAGGGTTTGTCTGAAGCTTGAGGGAGCTCAACTCTTGTATCATCTTTCTTAATTGCATTTACAATATTCGAAAAGGAGCTCGGTAACATAAAAGCTGTGAGATTCAGATTAACTACTATGGTTAACAATGCTAGTCCTATTCCTATGAAAAGCAAAGCTAGACTAATCGCTCTTCCAGGTTTAATAAGCATTTTTAGAGGAACGACACCTAGTAAAGTTTCTTGAAAAGCTTGATAGATTGCAATTACAAAGAAGAAGATAAACATCCACATTAATCCTGCAGTAGCAAATGAGTGTACTGCAGTTGTGATTTTCAAAGGATTTTCTATTGTAGGAACTTCCATTTCAGCTATTTCCTCAACAGTTTTTCCTAATTGAGTTCTTTGTCTTCTCAACCACTTTATAATTCTTAATAACCAATAACTTATTGCAAATAGTAATATTGCTATCCCTAGAAAGATCCATGTATCCCAAAGTAACGCATTCAAACCAACTGGTGTTTCATATGTTGGTGAATAGTTAACTGCATAGTGAACTGCTCTGATTATAGCAACTGGTATTAGTGCAGATGCTGTGACAATCATACCTGTGATTGTAACAATCTTGGTCCATCTTGGAATGAGACTTCTAGGTTGTAATCCTTCTAGATCTTTTTCTCCTTTAACCAGTGCTTTCAGTCTTTTAGGTAATTCATTAACTTGAATACCTAAATTGAGCACTATAGTGGTTAAACCAAAAGCTATGCCACCTATCAGCAAAGCAACACCCAATCCTTCAATTGGAACGGTAATTATTTCATATATGTGATTAGCAAATTCATTACCATTAACACCAGCTATTATCCAAAATATCATTATAACTGCTGCAACTAACTCAGAGAGTATTCCTGCAATTAGCATAATTGGAAAACTCTTAGCAAAGAATGGTGCTTTATAGTCTTCTAATTTTAAGCCTGCTTTCTTGAAACTTCCAGTTGCATTTTCACCTGTAGATTTGATACTTTTAACTATAATTACAATAGCAAAACCAATTCCTAGTTTCAGAAACCCTAAGCCTAATAGTGGGATTATTTCTAAGAATCTTTTCAATACTATCTCTACTACTGTACCTTGTATTGTAGCTTCATTAATAGTTCTCCAAATCCCTAATCCCAATGAGATAAGCACAAGAGAAAAACCAAAAA
>JAGLTP010000585.1 GCA_023135215.1 Candidatus Heimdallarchaeota archaeon | reverse complement strand
ATATATCTCAAAAACTGTCTTCACTTGGGAACTAAGATGCTTTCAAAGTACGACATAATCATATTGGGTGGAGGTACAACTGGTTTGGTTGCTTCCAAATATGCTGTTTTATTAGGGGCGAAAACACTTGTAATTGAAGCAGATAGAATTGGAGGAGATTGTACATGGACAGGTTGTGTTCCTAGTAAATCATTAGTTTTTGCTTCATCTCTGGTTAAAAAGACTGCTGAAGCGATAGATTTAGGGTTTATTGAAGCTGATTATAAGGTTAAATTTAACGCTGTTAAAGACTATATCAACAAAACAGTAAATGACATCTATGAGGAAGAAAAACCAGAAGTTCTTCAAAGAGAGGGAATTGATGTATTGATTGGTGAAGCTCACTTTGTTTCTTCAAAGGAAGTTGAAGTAGATGGTCAAAGATTTAGAGCTAAAAAATTCATTATTGCTACAGGAGCAAAACCAACAATTCCAAGAAAGTATATTGATGGATTAGATGATGTACCATATCTTACTTCTGATTCTATTTTTGGGATTCCTGAACTTCCTAAACATTTACTTGTTTTAGGGGCTGGACCTATAGGTTGTGAACTTAGTCAAGCTTTCAGGAGATTAGGCTCAAAAGTTACTCTAATTGATATGATGAAAAACATCTTACCTCGAGAACCTAAAGAAGTTAGTTCTGAGTTAGAACTAATTCTAAAAGCAGAGGGTATTCAATTTGCTTTGGGAGATCCTGTGAAAAAAGTTAAACAAAATGCGAAGGGTGAAATAGAAGTTTTTACTAAAACAGGAAATAAGATTATAGGGTCAGATTTACTTATCGCTGTTGGCAGAGAACCAGCAATTGAAAAATTAGGTTTGGAAAAAGCTGGGGTTAAAGTCTTTAGTAATAGAATCATTTTAGATAAATATCTAAGAACCTCTAAGAAACACATTTTTGCAGCAGGAGATTGCGTAACCCAGTACAAATTCACTCACATTGCAGGATATCAAGGTTATATAGCTGTTCGTAATGCCTTGTT
>JAGLTP010000584.1 GCA_023135215.1 Candidatus Heimdallarchaeota archaeon | reverse complement strand
AAAAAGTTTCTGAGACAAGGAATAAATTTTCTTCATGAAATGGCTCAGCCCAGCCATAATGTAATAATTCACTTGTAAAAACATCTTCTACAGATACAAAATTACTAACAGGTAAAGAAGTTTCAACGAGATTGTTTTCTGAACTAAAATTCAATGAAATTATCTGATTTATCTCTAAACCTTCCAAGGAAATAAAAGATTCATCTAGTAGAATTTTATCTTTTTCTCCTCTTACATTACTATGTTGAACGAAAAATTCTTCTGGAGCCCAATACAAAACTATTTCATAGTTATTTGAATTGAGAGATATATTGCATCTAAGTTTACCTACATATGTTACTTCTTTCAGCTCAAACTCTGTTAAAAAAGATTCAGCATCAAAATCAGGATCTAATAACATTAAATCATCTTGAATTACAAAAGCATAGTCTGGGAATGTTGTTTGTAAAAGATTATCATAATTTGCATAGTAGTTGCTAAAATGCCCTGAATAAACAAGAAATGTGCTTACAGTTGAGAATAGGAGAGGTATAAATAGTAAAAGAACTGCTTTATTTCTTCCTTTTCCCTTCATCATCTCAAATCCTTCATTTATTTTCATTAATTTTAAACATTACTTATTAGTCTAAATGTTCGTCTACTAGCTTTAAATATAATTACTCAAATAGATTCATTGGAAGAAAATGAGAAGCTTCTTTTCAAGAAAATGGATGATTTATGGCCTTCTCTTAGCATTTTTAATTGCAGGTTCTTCAGTAAGTATAGTTTATCTACGCAACTACCTTGTTGATAAGAAATACGAATTTGAACCAGAACATTATGTTTGGAATTTCGATAATATAACTCTATTTTCTTCTCAGATAGAAGAAAGAAGTGAAAAGATTTTGTATTTCATGGGTCAAGCTTATACAATATCTAATGAAACGTATTATGTCCCTCTCACTAATGAAACAATCAATCAAATAGAGATTCGTCCTCTTTATTTATTCTATGGTTACGAATCCTCATATTCTATATGGCATGATAGCAAAAGAAACGAATGGCAATACAGATTAAATGCTCTAGCACCCACTTCAAAACAAAAACCTGATTTTGTAACGGATAGT
>JAGLTP010000583.1 GCA_023135215.1 Candidatus Heimdallarchaeota archaeon | reverse complement strand
CATAACTGTACATTTCACTGACATAGATAACAATGAAGATATAACCATAGCTGGTGATGAAATCTACACTATTATAACTAATTCAACTGATTATATTGTAATCAGTGTCATTCACTGGAAAGATGGATTATACAATATAACAATTGAAAATTATGATTATAACATGGACTGGCTCCAGATTACAATAGAATTTGGAGAACTAGGTTACTTAAATTCAACTGATATAATCCTTATCGAATTGGTCTTTGTAGATACTGATGCAGAACTCTTAACCACTCCAAATAATACTATTTATTATGATCAAAACGTTACTGTTGAAATCCGTTACTGGGATATAAATTCTCAATTTAATATTAGTTCTCCTGACATAGTAATTTATGAAGGTAATTTCACAACAATATTCAATGTAACTGACATCATTTTAACACCCACTGGTGAGTTCATATTCATTTACCTCAACTATATCAATACCACTGGAACGTATCAGCTTAATATAACGATTATAGAGTATGGATATCTTCCTCAACTGATTACGATCTACATTACTATAGAAGAAAGACTGACGGTAGGTGAAACTGATGATGGAGAAACGGAAGTAACTATTAGAAATGATGCTGATGCAACGGAGATTGACATCTATATTAGTTATACAGATGATTTGAATGACTCTACAATAAACTCGGCAGATGTACAATTTTCCTTTATTAATGGAACTTTGAGTTTAGATACTTATTTTGATGATTATGGAGTCACTACTCTTGGTTTATATTATGTTATTTACTTTGATCCTAATGATGCAGCAGTTGTAGGACAAACACTGGTTATAGTGATAACCCTATCTAAATATGGTTACGTGTCACAGATCATAACTATAACTTTGGTATTTAATCCAGCTTCAGACTTTGATTTGGAAGTTGAGATTGTAGGAGAAGTCAGGCAATTAGAAACTTTCCAATTCCAAATTACAGTAGGTAATGCTTCTTATGCTGATGTGTCTGCCTTATCTAGCATGAGTGTCAGATATCTTCCTGATCTTGCACTAGGTTCAGTTAATATTACTTATACATTCATTTTTGCAAACGGAACTGAAATGACATACTGGATTTTAGTGGATCTGGAGTTAGTAGGTGATGATATTATTGCATTTACTGACGACATTCTTATTCCATGGAGAGTTGTAGGAATCAGATATTCTGCTGAATATATAGCATCAAACGATGCTATTGTTCTGTCCAAAACATCAGTTGAGGAAGAAGTTGTTACTGCTTCAGCTAGTTTTATGGCGATACTGTTGTTCTTCTTCCAAGCATATACTCCATACATGGCTGCAGTTTTAGCAGCAATTGCTGCGGTGTTATTATACTTAACAATACATTTCGCAGTAATTAGACCAAGAAAACAAAGAAAGAAAGCTAAGAAGCGAAGATATCTGGATAAAATTTCAAAGGTTCTTACCAGTGTAATCTCTATGAGAAAAGTAATCGTTGTTCACAATGAAACCGGATTACCTATATATGAATGGGATCTCGGTGGAGAAATATCAGTAGATTCTTCGTTAGTTTCTGGTTTCCTACAAGCTGTTTCAGGTATGGGTGGTGAGATAAGTGGGGGAGAAGCTGGAGCAGTTAGAAAAATCGATTATGGACAATTCTGCGTCTCTAGTGCAGGAACAGATTGTATAACAACCTATTTGTTTAGCACTGGTGACATCTCAGCAGATGTAGAAACAGGCATAGCAAGCTTTGTTGATTGGTTTGAGAAGAAATTCCACGCACTTGTGAGCACAACTTGGGATGGCAAAACAGATGAATTTCTAGCAAATGAAAGATCAATAATTGATACATTATCTGAAAGTCTATTCGTTTGGACATTACATCCTCTCTCTGTAAATGCAGTAAAAGAAAAAGATGTGCTAAAATTAGACACTTTCAGTCAAAGACTATATAAATTCATTAAAGATTATAATGAAGTATCAATAAGTGTAGCACTTGAATTTTTCAGCAAACACTCAATGGAAGAAGTGCTTTCAAAAATATTTGAAATGGTTGATGCTAATATTCTACTGCGTAAAAGATTAAGGTAAAATCAGTTAGTTTAAAAACCTCTATTTTCTCATTTTTTTGTTATGGAAGATACGTCTAGTTGGAAGAATTATTGTATTCTATTCGATATGGATGGTGTACTTATCAGTCTTAAAGCTAGATGGATTGACCCTGTAGAGCAAGTTATTGAGAAAATCAATCCTAATTTTGATAAAAGCAAAATTGCTCAACATGCTCCCTCTCTTCTACTTATCCATGGTGGAAGAAGTGCAAATATCATGTTTAAGGGTATTTTGGAGATATGCAAAATTGGAGGTCTCTCAAAATTTCAAACATTTCGAGTAATAGTGAGATTGTTCTTTTCAATCCTTTCAAAAGAGAAATGGCCAATTGTTCCATTTGAAGGAACATTTGAGACTTTGCAACAATTAAGAGAGATGGACATTAATTTAGCATTGATTACTTCTGCTTCAAAACATACTCTCAGAAGAGTAAAAAA
>JAGLTP010000582.1 GCA_023135215.1 Candidatus Heimdallarchaeota archaeon | reverse complement strand
TAAGCGATATTGGTCGAAACCCGAGCCATTATCCATCCTTGAATGTAACTGAGAATTCCTGACCCTATGTATAGTGCTAGTGTGATGAAAATAAACTTTTTAATAGCATCAAAATCCACCACTCCCGTTCCTCTTATAGTTTCTACCAGACCTTCAAACAATGTTGTAGTAGCTCGACCAAGGATTTTGGGACCAGCAATACTAGCAGCTGTTGAACCTACTGCAATCAGAATCGCAATGATTATTACTATCTTATATCTTCCTAAATATCTGATTAGCTTCTTCATTGTTCCTTTGAAATCGCTTGCTTTGTCTCCTTTCATCATAGCTCCCATCGGTCCTCCTCGACCTGGACCTCCTCTTCTTGGAGATCTTCTTCCTGATTGACTTGGACCGTGACTCATGATGTTTCCTCCAGTTCGAGTTGTGATGTTGCTATCTCCCGGTAGATGTCACATGTTTCAAGTAACTCTTCATGTGTTCCTTTTCCAATTATCTTACCGTCATCCAATACAATTATTTGTTCAGCATTTTTGATCGTGGAAACTCTTTGTGTTACTATAAGTAGTGTGCTATCTCCTGTATGTTTCCTTAGAGCCTTACGTAAAGCAGAATCAGTTTTGAAATCTAACTGTGAAAAACTATCATCGAAAATATATATTGGTGGTTTCTTAACCATTGCTCTTGCGATAGAAAGTCTTTGTTTTTGACCCCCTGAGACATTCATTCCAGCTTGAGCAATCTCGCTTTCAATACCTTCTTCTTTAGAAGAAACAAATTCAGTAGCTTGAGCTATATCTAGTGATGATTGGATATCTTCATCACTCGCATCTTCTTTTGCAAACCGTAAATTGCTCTCAATCGTACCAGAGAATAAGAAACTCTTCTGTGGTACAAAACCTATCACTTCTCTTAAATCGTGTTGCGTCACTTCTCGAATGTCCAAACCATCTACTAAGATAGAGCCTTCAGTTACTTCATAAAACCTTGGCACCAGATTGATGACAGTTGATTTCCCTGATCCTGTTGCGCCAATAAAAGCTGTAGTTTGTCCAGGTTGAGCTGTAAAACTTATATTTTCTAATACTCTCTTTTTAGCCCCTGGATAATGGAAAGATACATTGCGAAATTCTATTTTTCCCTTAAATGAATCACTAAATCTTTTAGGTTCTTGAGGGTCTTTGATTACTGGTTCTGTTTCGAGCACTTCACTGATACGATTACCTGCTACAAATGCACGAGGAAGAACTATGAACATCATTGTTAGCATAAGAAAGGCCATTACGATTTGCATAGCATATTGAAGAAAAGCCATCATATCTCCAACTTGCATACTTAACTCAGAAACTCTTTGTGCTCCTACCCATATGATTCCAATCATAAGACCATTCAAAATAAGCATCATAAATGGCATCATGATTACAAATACTCTGATAACAAACAAACTCACTGCAGTAAGGTCAATGTTTGCTTTGTCAAAACGCTTTTCTTCGAATTCTTCCATGTTAAAAGCCCTGATAACAAGCATACCGGTAAGATTCTCTCGAGCAACAAGATTGACTCGGTCAATCAACTTTTGCATAATTTTGAACTTCGGAAGAGAAACTGCAAATACAATTGAAATCATAATAATTAATACTAAAACCGCTATACCGATAAGCCACCACATGTCTCTGCTTTTTTGAAGGGCTCGTATAATCCCTCCAATACCGAGTATAGGGGCATAAGCTACTAGTCTTACTATCATATAGATAGCAGTCTGCACTTGTGTGACATCATTGGTTGAACGTGTAATTAGAGAGGCTGTTGAAAAACTGTCGAATTCAATGCTCGAGAAATTTTCAACCTTTCTGAATAAATTGCTTCGAATATCTCTAGCCATTCCTGCTGATGTTTTAGAAGCTAGATAACTCACAGCTATCGTACATATTACAGCTAGTAAGGTCATCAGAAGCATCAAAGCTCCTGATTTTAGAATGAAGTTATTTTGAATTTTATCTATATTCAATCCTATTATTTCGTATTCCATTCTAACAGCTACTACTGCTAGTTGATTCAGCATTGTTTCCCCTA
>JAGLTP010000581.1 GCA_023135215.1 Candidatus Heimdallarchaeota archaeon | reverse complement strand
ATAGATATAAATTTTATAAACAAGAAGTTGTGCTTTTCGTAATTGAGCTTCTTTATCACTGCATTTTTCAATTAGACTTTCTAATTCTGAAAGAATTTCCATAACTTCTTCAAGTCTATTGAGACGATAAAGCGCAAATATTTCTTCTAAACAAGCATCGATTTCGATTATTTGTCTCTTATTTTTTCCAGCATCTTCACACAGTTTCCGAGCAAGTAAAATACACTCTTCATAATTTCCAATGTTGTTTAGAGCGGTACATTTATGACAAATCAACAACAACATTTCATCCTTTGAGAGATTCTTATCTTTGGAAATCTGTTTATCTATTTCTTGTATGGATTTTTTATATTCCCCTTTCTGCATCAAATTTCCAATTGAAGCTAATTGAGAGTCACTGCTCATATTTTCCACTCTGTCATTATTTATAGTCTACTTGACTTATTAATTTATTTAGCTACTTTTGTTTGATTTCCGCCCACATCATCAAACAGAGGTAACTTGTTTATTTCTCTATATCTTATACAAGCAACTAAATGTTGCTCCTTTGCTTCTTCTAGAACCGGATCTATTTCTGAACATTGATCTATTGCATATATACATCTTGGATTAAACCTGCATCCAATAGGAATGTGAATCCCGCTAGGTACTTCCCCAATAATAGGAAGCTCTTCAGTTCTTCTAGCATCAGGATCAGGATCTGGTACAGCAGCAATCAGAGCTTTAGTGTAAGGATGTAGAGGATTTTGAATAACTTCTTCTGTTGGTCCTTGTTCAACAATTCTACCAAGATACATAACAGCTATACGATCAGTCATAACTCGTGCAAGTGCAAGATCATGTGTTATGAAGAGAAAAGAAGTACCCTTTTCAAGTGATAAATTTTTCATGATTTTCAGCACACCGACTCTTATGGAAACATCTAACATTGAAACAGGTTCATCAGCAACAATAAATTCTGGATCTACTATGAATGCACGGGCTACCCCTACTCTTTGACGTTGCCCGCCACTCAATTCATGTGGAAACCTGTCGATAAAATCAGCGGCAGGAACAAGGTCTACTTGTTCTAGAGTTTCTAAAACCCTTTTTTCGATTTCATATTCATCTGTGAGGATTTTCATTAATCGCAGAGGTTCAGCAATAATATCTAGGACACTGAATCTGGGACTTAATGATTCATAAGGGCTCTGAAAGATTATTTGGATATCTTTTCGTAGTTTTTTCATTTGACGTGGGTGAATATTTGATGTATCAATACCTTTGAAATAAATTTCTCCACTGGTTTTTTCTAGTAATTGCAGGATTAATACTCCTGTTGTGCTTTTACCGCAACCTGATTCACCAACTAAACCGAATGTTTCTCCTCTATGAATATTAAATGAAACATCATCAACTGCATGTACAAAAAGTTCAACTGGTCTGAAGAAATTGTCAAGAAATCTCCAGACTTCTTTTATTCCTTCATCTGTTAGAAAAGTATTATAGAACCGTGAAAAACTGTAGAAGAAAGTATAAAGAACTGCCAAAAATCCTACCCAGAGTAAATTCAGTAAGAAGGGTAATGATTTTAGGATTATAAATAATAGTTTCTTCCATGTTTTGAAGTATGTCAAGGATTTGAAGAATCTTTTAATTGCTGGAAAAAACTTATCAGAAATAGATAATCTAATGTTTTTCCAAAATTCTAGAGCAAATGGAGCTACAACAGAAGTTTTTAGATTCTTTTTAAATTGCCCAACATCGCCTTGATAAAGAACTACAAATAAAATCGTTATTAAACTGAAAAATAAACCTGCCCATAACCAACCAGAGCCAGCAGCTTTTGGACTTCCAATAATTAATCCGGTTAAGCCAAAGAGAAATGAGAACACAGCAAAAGCTAGAAATATTATCTTCCTTTTTCTTTCTTGAGTCATCCATAAAGAGCATAATACTGTAGAGGCAGTAAGATAACTGAATATTGCCCAGATTAAATTATTTTGTGGCAAGGCCATAAAACTAGCATCTAGTACAAAAAGGACAGATGTAATTACCCAAAAGAAAGTAGCTATTTTTCTTAGAGTATTTAGATCCATTAGACGCCAACCAGCAATGAGACCTCTTCTTATAGGAAACAATTTTCTCAAGTTGACAGTTTGTATAATAACATTTTCTTCAATCATCATTTTCTTATTTCTCCTTTCCATGTTTTTGATATAAGTGACATACCACATAGCCATCTTCTGTTGGAGTAATTATGGGTTCTTCCACTTTACAAATATCCATAACTTTGGAGCATCTGGGGTGAAAATTACATCCTGAAGG
>JAGLTP010000580.1 GCA_023135215.1 Candidatus Heimdallarchaeota archaeon | reverse complement strand
GCTATTGGTTTGGTCTTTGGTGTGCTCGCAACTTCTATATTATCTATTTTCCTCTCTTTGTTTTTATGGAGAAAAGTTGGAAAATGGACTATCAAGAAGATTATTATTGAAACTTTGAAACAGCATAAAGACTATAATGATTCCAGAATACTGGGAGAAAACAAAAATTCTGAAAATAAGAAAAAATATACTTACCGTAGAAAATTAATTGCTCTTTTGTTTGGCATTAATATTAATGATGGTGTTTTGTATTATGTTGAAGAAGGGAATTACGCAGCCGATATTTCAAATGTAAAATACATTCTAAAGGAAAAGATGTTTGATTTAATTGCTGCTTGTTTGGGTGCAGGTTTCCTAGTTGCAGCATTTGCTAAAATTTTCATAGATGATGTATATGTAGGTGTTCTAGCAGGTTCAATAGTTACTCTTTTGTCACCTATTTTAGCTTCATGGATATTACCAGTTATTTGGACGTTAAGAGACTCACGTATAAAATATATGACACCAAAAATGAACAATTATGAACTATCACATAAAATAAGAAGAAGTATATTGAGTAGATTTCTTGGTTTCACAGGATTGTTTGCAGGTTTTGGATTCTTATATGACACATTTGCTTTAGTTTTGTATGGATATAGAAACCCAACATATCGTCAAATGGTTCTTCTGTTTCTCTTAGCTATTGCAACTCTGCTCATTATCATAACTCTGTTAGCTGGAACAGCTTCCTTAGTAACTATGATCTATCTATCCAAGTTCCATGAGAAAAAAGTCAATGATTTGAGAGATGAGCTGAGTGAATTCCTCCCTTATGGAATAACTAATGTTATGTTTACCAAAACGAGTTTTATCTAAAATAGTCATAGCAGTTTTCATTCAAGGTAAAGGATGATTATAGTGTTCATCCACTTTCGTATACTCTTTTCCATCAAAAACTAGAAATTCTGCATGTACATCATGTAAATCTCCATGTTTCTGATACCAGGGAGATGTACCTAACAAAGCCCATTTTTCTGCTATTTCTGGAAGAATTGTAAGTGGGACTTTGGTTTCTTCTGTAATTATAATAGACTCGATCAAAGAAAGTGTTGTTGTTAGTATCACCGCGGTAGGTGTTTTCCTTAAAGAAGAGTGATTCCATAACTGTGTTTTTCTAATGATTTTGTCAATAATCTCGTCAGGAAAAATAATCTTATCCAAGTTCGATTCTTCAATTAATTTTCCAAGTAATTCTTTGTAGAGAGACTCACTAAAAGGATATTCTCTTACAATATCATAAACATCAAAATCTTCCTTTGCAGAATCTGAAATCTCTTTTCCCCCTGATATTATATAGAATATTGGATCATAATCAGGGAATCGTTCTTTTAATTCTGTTTTTAATGTTTCAATATTAATATCTACTTCATCTAAAAATAAGACAAAACTTGCTGATGTTGTGCTTTTTGCCACCCACTCACTTACTGCTTCTGGATCATTTTCCGGATTGTAATCTATCTTTTTATAATTTCCATCTTCATCTTTCCAGAATTCGGATCTATAAACAAAAGGAATCTCTAATTCTTTACACTTTTTTATTAGAGAATACATAATTTGTGTTTTACCTGAACCCCAATATCTTCCATAAAGATG
>JAGLTP010000058.1 GCA_023135215.1 Candidatus Heimdallarchaeota archaeon | reverse complement strand
AGGAAACAAAATGGATTTAAAAGTAACAATAACAGAAGAGATGGTAAAAGGGATTTTAGATTCGGAGAATATATCGGAGGAATTATATTTAAAAACATCTGCTTTATATGGAGAAAATGTGACAAAAAGCTTTGAACTATTAGGAAATTTAATGTTAGAGAATTTTAAGTAGTTCATAGAATTCTTTGTAGGTTCTTTGAGTACAAATCTTTCGTGAAAAAAATTAATTATAAACCAATCTAGACTAAACAATAAATTGTTCTCTTAGAATGTTTCTAAACTGCTCAGATTCAAGCCATCTATCAGAAATTTCGTTTGTAGTAGACGATATCAGATCCAATTGTTTTGAGATAACATCATCATATCCAGGATATTTTACTTCTATGCATCCTTGGATAACAGCAAGTGGATTTCGTATTCCATCAACTAGATTTGCTAACTCTTGAATATTCCTTTCGATTTGAGAATATGCCATCCTTTGTATTGTTTCTGATTGTTTTCTTTCTGAAATATCTCTAGCAATTGCCATTGTTACTGGCTGGTCTCTTAACTCAATAAGATGAGAACTTATCTCAACAGGAATACCTTTACCTTCTTTGGTGAGAAAAATTCTTTCAGTTACAAATCCTTTGCCATCAAGCAAAACTCGCAAACTTTCATCTAGATTAGCAATGTCATCCAATGAGAGAATATCCCTAGGTGTCAAACTTAATAATTCCTCTTCTGTATAGCCTAACAAAGCACAAGCCTTTTCATTAACAGAAATAAGGAAACTTAATTCTCCTTCTTCATTTAGACTAGTTATAAAAATAGCATCATTCGCATTATTAATCAATTGCCTATTTTTCTCTTCACTCTCTTTTAAATCCATTACTGCATTTTTTCGCACAGAGATATCTTCTACCATTGAAATAGCATAAAGAGGATTTTTTTGTTCATCACGAATTATCGTGACTGTTATGTTTACCCAGATCACTTCTTTATTCCTCTTAGTATATCTTTTTTCTAACATGTAGGAATCTCTTTTTCCTTCTATCATTTCTTCAAATAATTTCATATCAACTTCAATATCTTCCTGATATGTAAAATCAGTGAAATTCATTCTATTTAATTCGTCAAAATTATAGCCTAGCATATTTTGAAGAGCTGTATTACTTGCAGTTATTCTCCCTTCAAGATTTGTTAAATTAATCCCAATTGCTGCATCTTCAAACAATCTTCTGAAGCGTTTTTCACTTTCTCTTAAAATTTCCTCAGCTTCCTTTTTCTCTGTTATATCAGTTACTACACAAACTGAACCAATGAATTTTCCACCTTTGTACATTGAATTAGGAGATAGAATCGTATGTATAATTGAACCATTTTTGTTTAGAAATCTAAGTTCATATTGTTCTATCTTCTCTTTTCTTCCTAATTTCATCCCTTCTACAACGGATCTGTATTCTTCTTGTATTAATGTGTTAATTTCTTTTCCGAGTAATTCTTTTTCAGAATAATCTAGCATTTTACAAAATCTATTGTTAATAAAGGTAATAACCTGATTATTATCAAGTATGAATAAACCATCATTCATTGTTTCAATTAAAGAACGGTATTTCTCTTCGCTTTCCCTAAGTTCTTCTTCCATCTTCTTCCTTTCTGTAATATCT
>JAGLTP010000579.1 GCA_023135215.1 Candidatus Heimdallarchaeota archaeon | reverse complement strand
GCAGTATACTATGTTCTGGAATTTATGTCAGGAAGGGGTTCTGGAATAGCTGCAGCTCTGAACGAGTTAGTTTACTTAGTATTAGGTCTTCCTCTTATGGTAATCGCAGCAGGCTATTTACCCGTTAGTATCTATCTATCATTCTTCAGTAGAGGAAGTACTGATGCTATTACAATAGGGTTGTTTGTTGGAGTAGGAGTATTAGAAGTTCTATCAATCTCTTATCTTATAGTTAGACATCTTAGGGATAAAAACATGAATTTAATCCAATATCTCAAATATCTCTTTGATTTTGAGAGAAGATCTGAAGAAGTTAAGAAAGTTAAAGATCGCAGAGATCAAATTGATTCTTTCTATGATGATTTACACAAAGTAGAACAAAAAATCGCAACCAAATTAGAAGAAAAATCTTCTGGTTTTGACCAATTTGATTGGAGAGAAAGAGTAGGTCAAATAGGAACCAAAACAATCCAAAGCAAGAAATGCTGGAGTTGCCAAGCTACAAATGATGATGATGCTTTATTCTGCGAAAATTGCCAAGCTCCTCTTGAAGATAAGGGTTAGGTGTTTTTCTATCCAATTTTCCAACTAAACTAGATATGTAAATGCTCTTATGGCGATAAGATGAAAAAAAACTCTGAAAATCCATTGTTAATAATTTTCGATTTTGATGGTGTTCTTGCGGATTCAAAGAATGCATATACAACCCAAATGCAAAGAACTTTAGAAGTATTCGCTAACAAAGAAATCTCAGCAGAAGAGATAAGATCTCGAATAGGAAATACTGATCAAAGAGACGATTTTATTGAATTTCTAGGTACTAGTGAACCCGAGATAATAGAATCTGCTATCGCAATGTATGTCGAATTAACAGAAGAGTATGCGTATATGAGAAGTTTATATCCTGAAGTAAGAGAAGTGTTGGAAAAACTCCATAAAGAGCATTTTACAGGCATCGTCTCTAGAAAGCCTCAAGATCGAATGGAATATTGGTTAGCTCATTTTAAAATTACTCACCTGTTTGATAGACCTATTGGAACAATAGAGAGAACCAAAACACCTGCAATTCTAAAAATAATGAATGAGCTAGAGATGGAAAAGAACAAAACAATCATGGTTGGGGATACTGAATTTGACATTCAAAGTGCAAAAGATGCAGAAGTTAGTTCAATATTAGCATTATATGGAGCTTCTGAACCTGAAAAAGTCTTAAAACTTAATCCGGATTATACCATATCACACATCAGTGAAATTCTTAGTATTGTAAAAGAGTTTGAAAGAAAACCTTAACTTTTTTCTTCCACAAATTTATATAGAATTAAAATTCACAATAGATATGAAAGTAGGATTTCTTCAATTTCAACCTATTTTGGGGGATGTAGAAGAGAATATTGATAAGATTTCTAAAATAATTAGAACCACTGATTCTTTTGATTTGCTAGTTGTTCCTGAATTAGCTAATTCTGGTTATGTATTTGCGGATAGAAAGGAGTTGGATGATGTTTCTGAAGAAATCCCTACTGGTTTCTTTGTTAATAAATTAACCGAATTAGCTAAAGAAAAAGATGGTTA
>JAGLTP010000578.1 GCA_023135215.1 Candidatus Heimdallarchaeota archaeon | reverse complement strand
AAAAGTGAATTTACAAAAATTCCCCATTCTTCAATGATAACAGTAACATCAATACCTATATCTTCTAGATAATCAGCAATAAAAAGACCAATATCAGGAGAAACACCACCTGCATAGGTTTTTAGGTCTAATTTTAACCACATGGTTATATCAGATTTTACAATAATTTGAGTGTTAATCATTGAAGAATATATAATAACTGAAAGGAATAGAGACATAATCAGTTTTTTTCTTTTGCTTGGAATCCAAACAGTCAACATAGATTAATTATTCTATCTAAAAATATAAACTTTGTGTGATTCTATGAAAATTCAAGAATTATTAAACCAGAGAGTTCAAAGTTAAATTTGAAGATAGATTTATCTATTAGAAATGGCTAGTATTTCAATCAAGAATAATCTGGGAAATTCTTTTAAAACATCCTAACAATATTTTACTGTTGAAAAGAAGTTCCATACCTTATAGAATTCTTATAATCTCATCGATAATTCTATTGATTTCTTTCTATAAACAGTATGGACAGATGGATACAATTATAGCAAATAACTTTTCATCTTATGAATCAGAACCTAGGTTAGCTTTGGGGAATTTTACTATTTCAAAACATACTACTTATGTTAACATGTATGACATTGATAATATTATAATTGATGAAGATATCACGATTGTAAATAATCAAAATGATACTGATTTTCTATATATTGTAATAAACCAGAATCAGAGTGATTTAAGTATTTCAGATTATGATAACAATCAGCTTTCTTTTGAAGAAATTAGTGAAACAGAGTTGCATATCAATCTGAAATCTAATTTAACTCAAGGTAATCATATCACAATTTCTCTACATTATAAACTAGATATTGTGTTGGATTCCGTTTCCGGAAAGCCTAGGTATTATATATTTCCATACACACAATATTTCACATATTTTACCAATCAATACACTCTTCATGTAAAATTACCATCAGGTTGCTTTCTGCATTATCCTTTAGATTGTTTTCCTGACTATAATTCTACAGATACTTCAAGAAATAGATTATTTATAACATGGGAAGATGAGAATCTTGGATCTGTATCCTTCTCTGATTATATTATATTTTTTGATGAAGCCCCTAAACCGAGGAATATCTGGGGATACGTTGTAGGACCACTAATTGGCTTAATTGCAGGAGCTTCAGCTGTATATCTTTGGATGAAGAGAGGATCTACTAGATTAGAAGAAGAAATAGAACAAATATACCTTACTAAAAATCAACAATTATTATTGAAATTAATTGAGGAAAAACAAGGTAAAATAACTCAACAACAGTTAATTGTGATTACAAATTTCTCGAAATCTAAGGTTTCAAGGAATCTTACACCATTAGAAGAAAATGGTCTGGTTGAAAAAGAAAAATGGGGACGAGAGTACAAAGTGAGTTTGACCAAAAAAGGTCTGAAAGTAGCTAAGAAAATAGTTGCAGAAGAGTTGCAGAATCTTGAGAAATTAAATCAAACCGATATCTCAAAAGAAGAAGGAACAATGTAAAGGTGATGACAAAGTGAAGATAAACAGAAAAACATTACTCGGAATCTTGCTAGGAGTAGTGATAGTTTTGTCTACTTTTGTTACACTTTACGTCGTTTTGAGACCAAAAGATAGGTTAATTGAGCATGAACCAATTATTATCTGGGGAGATGAAGATTTTAGCTTGTTTGACTTTCCTGGAGATGGAAGTATTGAAAATCCATATCTGATTCAGAATTATAATATTACAACTAATGGTAAATACAGTATTTTCATTAGAAATACGCAAAAGCATTTTGTAATTCGAAATTGCTACTTGAACGCAGAAGATTATAGCATCTATTTAGAAAACATTGCTGATGGGAGTGCGATCATTACTAATAACATCTGTGCGGATAGTGAAAATGGTATTTTCATTTCTAATTCAGACTTCATAATTATTGCAAATAACACATGTACAAACAATGTTGGTCCTATTGGCAGTGGAATTGTTATCTCTGATTCATCTTATTGTAATATAACAGATAACTTTTGTACAGCTTACAAATATTATGGTATATGGCTTGAAGAAACCAGCTTTTGTTATCTTTTCAACAATACATGTACTGATAATTTAGGATTACAAGGTGCAGGTATTAATGTATTTCACTCCGATAATAGTAGATTGGTGAATAATACTTGCAGTTCTAATGAAAGATATGGTATTAAAATTAGCGTATCCTCTTATTCTTTACTAGTAAACAACACATGTGTAGAAAACGATCGAATAGGAATTCTCCTTATCTCAAGTCCTTATTCCACGATTACAAATAACATCTGTCTTAGAAATAAAAATTGGTTCAAACAAGAAAGCCATGGTATTAATTTACGTTATTCACCTTACTGTAATTTATCAAGAAATACTATTGGTACAAACATAGGTAATGGTATTTTTCTAGAGGGTTCTTCTGATTGTATTATCACAGCTAATTTAATCTACAACCATACAGGATACAGTGATAGACTTTATTCCAAATATAGTACTACTCTTGGTCATGCTGTTTATTGTTACCTTTCTTCTAATACAACCATTCTTTTCAACCAAGGTTTCAACAATTATGGAAGTTGTTGGGTAGAAAGCTCCCAAAATATTATTATCTCATCCAATCTTTGGACTCAGAGCAAAAACTATACCATTGAGGTTTATGATGGCTCTAATTGTTCTATACTGTATAACTCTTTAGATGCAAATAAAGAAGGCATTCATCTCACTGATACAGTTTCAACTAAGGTGACATATAACTTAATTCAGACTACTGAATTATACGGTCTATCTATTTTTGGTACATCTAGTGATAATCTAATTCATCACAACAGTTTCATTGATAACAATAATGGTGGAACTAGTCAAGCGTATGATGAAGGAATCAGTAATTTGTGGTTCGATAATGTATCA
>JAGLTP010000577.1 GCA_023135215.1 Candidatus Heimdallarchaeota archaeon | reverse complement strand
CCTAAACTTCATGAAATTCGAGGTTTTCCAGGTGCTGTTAGATGTGCAAAAGCTCTAACCAAGCTTTTCAAAGGTGGAGATCTTTATGAAGGAAAACTGAAAGTTAAGGTACAAGATGCATATTCAATGCGTTCTGCACCACAAGTTTTAGGTTCTGTACATGATACATTAGCTTGGGGTCGTACTCAAGTTGAGATTGAATTAAATGGTGTTGGTGATAATCCTGTTTTCTTTACAGAAGAAAAACTTACACTAACTGGTGCTAATTTCCAAGGCACTCCTGTAAGCTTACCCATGGATTTAGCTGGTGCTGCTATAACAATGGTTTGTGTTATGTCTGAACGAAGAATGAACAGATTAAATCATCCTGCTTTAAGTGTAGGATTACCTCCATTTCTGACAAAAGGTGCTGGATTAATGTCAGGTTTAATGCTAAGTCAATATACAGCTGGTATGCAAATTGTGGAAATGAGAATTCTATCAATGCCTGCTAGTATACAGTCTATACCCGCAGCCGCTGATCAAGAAGATTTTGTTTCGATGGGTATGAATACCGCGCTCAAGAATTTCCAAATAATGGACAATGCTTACGGAGTTTTAGGGATTGAACTCATGGCTGCTGCTCAAGCTTTAGATTTCAGAGAATTCGAGTTTGGCAAAGGTGTCACGAAAGCTAAAGAAGTTATTCGAAGACATGTTGAATTCCTCGATGAAGATAGACCACTATTTGATGATCATAATGCTATGAAAGCCCTTGTCAAATCATGTGAGATTCTTGAAGAAGTTGAAAAAGAAATAGGAAGTCTAGATTGATTTTAGATTATTTTTGATAGGGAAATTTTGATATTCCCTTTCTTTTATTGTTTTTTTAGTTAAGAATAAAATATAAGTAAAACTTAAAAATACTCTAAAAGGCCAAATATTGAGGTTAATGTACTCTGAAGAGAAAGAAGGAATAATCATTTCCGATGCAGCTGAATTATTTTTAGGACCTGTTACAAAATATGAACCAGTATTTTCTAATGAAAAAGCAGATTGTGTTGTTATAAAGGATGGTAAAATAGAAACTATTGGGGAGACTACTAGAATTTTAGGTGATTATCCTAGACGTGATTATGAAATAATAAACTGTAGTAACAAGGTTGTATGCCCTGGTTTCGTAGATTCTCATACACATCTTGTATTTGCTGGAGATAGATCACATGAGTTAAATCTCAAAATACAAGGAAAATCCTATTTGGAAATAGCAAAGGGAGGTGGAGGAATTATGTTTTCTGTAAAAAATACGCGCAGATCATCAAAAGAAGAATTAACAAAACTAGCTCTCCAACGTCTCGATGAAATGCTTCTACATGGCACAACAACAATAGAAGCAAAATCTGGATATGGTCTTAATTCTAGTGATGAGATTAAGCTACTAGAAGTGATTGATGAAGTAAATGAGTTGCATCCTATTGATATAATCCCTACTTTTCTAGGTTGTCATATCAAGCCCGATGATTACATTGGAAATCAATGGGAATATGTAGAAAGTATGATGCAATTATTACCTGAAATAAAAAGAAGAAACCTCGCAGAATTTGTAGATATATGGACTGATCTTGGAGCCTTTACCATTGAAGAATCCAAATTATTTTTGACAGAAGCTTCAAGTCAAGGTTTTAAGCTCAGAGTTCATGCTGATGAATTGGATAATGTAGGTGCTGCTTTAATGGCATCAGAAGTTGGTGC
>JAGLTP010000576.1 GCA_023135215.1 Candidatus Heimdallarchaeota archaeon | reverse complement strand
ATATCTCCAGATCCCCAAGAAACGAAACTACCAGTCCTTGAAATTCCTAAAGGAGCTCTTTTAGCAATCCTTTGAAGTTGTCTTGAATTCATGGGTGCATTAGTTGCAACTATAACCATGATTGATCCTTTTTCTTTTGATTCTGAATCAATAGATTCATGTTCTTGATGATATTTTTGACCTAGTATTGTTAGATCTTTTTTATGACCAAAATTGGATAAAACAAGAACTCCAATAAAGAATTCTTCATCGTCCAACACTATTTTTCTAGAAGATGTTCCTATGCCAGATTTATATCCAAAAGATACCATCCCTGTTCCAGCACCAACTGCACCCTCTTCAACATTTGAAGAAGCGTTTTTTATCGCTTCAAATACATGTTCTTTCCTGACATGACGTCCTTGAATATCATTCAAATAACTATCATTACATTCCCCAACTACAATATTAATTGTAGAAGTTTTAATACCGATATCAGGGTTTTTTTCTAGATGGTAATCTATCAGAGCGTCAGCAACTTTAGGTATATTCAAGGTTCCAGTAAGTGCAATGATTGATTCAATGGTTCCTAGTTCCTGAATCTGTGGCAAACCTATAGTTTTACCAAAACCATTCATAACAAAAGAGCTAGCAACAACTTTTTCTCTGAAGATGTTTCCTTGATGTGGAAGAATAACAGTAACCCCAGTTCTTATAGGTCCTTTTCCTGGAGTTAAAACCCCCTCACCTTCAATTATTGTATGATGTCCTACTTTTACTCCTGGAACATCAGCTATTGAATTCAATTTTCCTATTTCTAAATCTCCTACTTTCAGACCTAATTCTCTTAATCGGAACCTTTCCTCAGACATGATTGTAACCAGAAATAATAGAATTTGTTTCTTTATAATATTTTAGTTCTCAAGTATAGTAGTAAGTTTCCAAAACTAGTTTTGAGTAGATTTCATCATACATAGCAACCATTGACTCTTTGGCTAGATCCTTCTCAAAGTTCCTTTTCTTCTTAGCTTCAGGTTGACCATATTTCCAGATACTCACAAAAAGCTGGAAGAATAATTTGAGCATATACCAGATACTCAAAGGTAAAGCAAGTATTACTTTGAATAAAAAGAGGAAAGCTTTCCAGAGCATCTTAAGAACTTCTTTTGCTTCAGCTAGATTTTGTTTCTCTTTTTTATCTTTCTTTTCATCTTCTTCCAAAAGTATAGAAAATAATCCCTTTTGAATTTCAGCAAATCTTGTTCCTAGAAATACACCAGCTCTTTTACCCCATCCTCTTGCAAATCTTCGTTTTACATGGTTTCCTATATGCTTTCCATAAGAAATGAAAGCACCAAAGAGTTCTAGATATGGGACAACTAAACCATAAGAGAGATTACGTAATTTAATCCTTAACCGTTGCTTGAATTTAGGTTTTGCAAAGTGATCTAAAATATATCTTTGAGCTCCAAGTGCTAAAGAGAAAGCTAACTGATTGTACTCAATATCACTCATTGGCATATCATAACGAGTTTCTACAGCCATTACACCTTTCAGTGCACCAGTAAGTAAAATAGAACTGTAAAATGGTTTGGAGACGAATTTATCTTTGAGCTTTACAGTAACAAAATCAAAAGTTTGTTTGGCTTCTTTGTAAGAGAGATTGTGTTTCTTTGAAAATGCTCCCAATCCAGGTTCTTTTATCCATGGTAACATAGTAGTTTCTTTTTGCCATATTTCGAGAGCAAAAGCACGTGAAATATAATCTTCAATTTGAGTCATATCCAACCTATCTTCTGTTTTAGATGAGAGAAATCTTCGATAAACCTCTTTAGCTTTATCTGATAAAGATGTAGGATCTAAATTTAGTATATTAGTGAATCTTCTTCTTAGATTTTTCAAATCTCCAACTAAATCGATTTTAAATTCTTCATAAGTTTCTTGAGAAATAGGAGGGGCATCGAAGAAACTGAAGGAAGCCTTTGAAGCAAGGTACGGAAGAGCAAAAAGATCTTCTACTTTCTGATAAAATGATGCAAATCTATATGCACCAATTTTGACCATTCTTAGGCTTGATTTGTGAAATAAACTGTAAATAGGACCAGTAATTGTGGCAATAAAGGAAAGAATCCCCATAACTGTAGAACAAATAATTGCAATTACAGTGAGTAGCAACCATCGAGCAGTATCACTAAGTCTTTGGAAGAATTCAAATCGGTTGGTGATAGCATCTAAAAGAGCATCAAAGTTGGTTGTTTGACTTTGAATTAAAACCAAAGAAGCAACAATAATAACAATAATAATAAGAACATGATCATAGGTTTCGCCAACACCTCTTTGGATTGGATATGCCTTATTAATGCGATCTTCTCTAATAATTATTTCATCAATTTCCTCTTCGATTTTGACCATTTCCATTTTCTCACTACTAGAAAATAAATTGGAAATATAAACCAAGTATTTTCTCCAGAGATTAAGAATCGGAACAATCTCACGTAATCCTCTAGGGATAAGAATCTCATAGATCTGAAAGAGGAATTTAGCTAAGACTACAACAAGATAGAGAACTATTCCTCCTATCCATAAGAAGGGAAGTAAAAACATCTTGAATATCTTGCCAATGCTCATTTTCATGATTACATTTAATTGGTTAAACTTCCTTTATTTTTAATTTATTGATACTTTTTATGAATAATTAACAAAAGAAAGAAGGAAAAAATAAGAATTAGTACTTTATTCTCGGATCGATAAAAACATACGTGATATCCGTCAGTAATCTAGCTATTAGGAAAAGGAACGGAAAGATCGTGTTCGTAGCCATCATAAAAGGATAATCCCGGAAAAGTGCTGCATCGAGGAAATAAGTTCCAATTCCAGGCCAACCAAACACTCGTTCTATCATTACTGACCCACCAAGTAATCCTGGTAGTGAATTACCTATTATCGTTACTATTGGCAGAAGCCCATTTCTAAATGCGTGTTTATATATCACTCCTCTATTTGAAACTCCTTTTGCTCTTGCTGTTGTAACATAATCTTGTCTTAATATTTCCAGCAATTGTGATCGCATTAATCTTGCCATAAAAACTAGATGCCCTAGTGTTAACGCTAGTGTCGGCAGTATCAGATATTTATAGAATTGTCCGTTTAGCATCAGTGGTTTAACGAATGCATCCTTATTTGTTACTCCTGTAAAATTAAATAATTGATAGGATCCTAGCATTAGTAGTTTGGCTATCCAGAACAGAGGCATTGAATATCCTAATAGCATTGCAATGGTTAATGATTTATCCCAGATTGATCTCATTCTAGTTGCTGAAATCACTCCTATAGCTGTTGATAAAACTAAAGATACTATAAACGAGATTATATTGAGTATAATGCTATAGAATAAATGTTCTTCAAGTATTTGGGTTATTGGTATTCCATTACCCGCTTTTGTATAATACCAACTTTTACCAAAGTCGAACCGCAATAAATCACCCACAAACGCTAGGTATCTAGTGTACCAAGGAATAGTATACAGAGAAGCATCCAGTAAACCCATCTCTATTGCTTCCTTATTATAAGCTCGATTATAGCAATCTTCTGTTTCACAGTGTATAAGCCCAATCCGTATAATAACCGGGTCTCCTGGAGAGATATTGATTAGGGTGAAATTCATTAGAGTTATTCCTAGCATTAAAGGTAATATGTACAGAACTCTTCGAATTATGTATCCCCGTAAAGACAACTATCTACACTTTCCTACTACGCAACAACTAGATACCTTTATGATTGTTTCTATGTGTATAAACATATTTTCTATCGCTACGAATAGATATTCATATAGAAACACTTATGAATAATTATTCATATC
>JAGLTP010000575.1 GCA_023135215.1 Candidatus Heimdallarchaeota archaeon | reverse complement strand
GCATCGTCCTTACTTGCTTCCATTTCTTTGGCTTTTTTCTTTCTGAATGTTCTTCCTTTTTCAGCTAAAGGTAGAATAAACAACCAGAAGATTGGAAGCCACATAACTAGAAGGACGTATCCCAGAATATTATGAACTGATTCTCCTAAACTGGTTCCTCCATAGTAGAAAGTGAGCATAACTATTGTGATTCTTAAGAGATTCATAAGATAAGTACCTAAGATTCCAATTATGGTTACACCCACTGCTTTGTGATTCCAATGTATTCTTTTTCTTGCTTCAAATAGCATTAACAGAAAAATGAAAATGAAAATTGTCATAGAATGTATCCCACTACATCTTGGATCAATCAAGAGACCGGGAGTTTTACTCGGTTCCCCTAAACCTACAAAAGTATTAATCCTGTCCTCGTTCCACACTATGCTGGTAACATTTAAACCAAAGAAATGTAAGGTATTGGGGACAATTAATCCTGTTAACCTAGTTAACCACCTTGCTATTGACAAGTCAAAGAGATATGTATCAATACCTGTGAAAATTAGAACATAGAAAATAGTTGTAAGAAGTACCACGTACAAACCAGGTTTCCTGTATTTCTTTAAGAACTTATCATCCCAAGTTACATACAGAACTGCTATGAAAGCTAGGGTTAATCCAAGGGGAACAAGATGGTTTGTATTAGTATCACGGAATAGTATCTTCACAGTCTCTGTTCCTCTTGATATCTCGTACATTACATAAAAATAAACCACAAATGCTACTAGTATTGACGATACTACATACCGCAGATATCTGTTTTTAAAAACGGAAGTAAAAGGTAAAAATCTTTCAGCTAATGGATCCAATTTGCTTGAAGTTCTTTGCATAAACCTTGAATATCTTAATCTTACTCCTTGGAAGAAATTATGTTGTTGTTCATCATGAGTGATTTTTTCATCCTTAGACGAAGTGCTCTTCTGAGTAACTTCTTTTTCTTCACCATCTGCCAAATCACTCACCTAATTACTCTGAATTGTTTTGAAAGAATTGTTTACTGCTAGTTTAATATTCTTCTCTCTCCCTCTTTGTTAAATCTAGCGTTATATCAAGTTGTCCAACAAGTATCTAGCAAAGAAAGAGAGTTTAATCGTCTTCAAAAATTACATTCTTGTAAGCGAACTCCATATTAGGAAATCTGAAGTCTGTTGATTGTTTTGAAGCGTAATGCTCTCTATAAAAATCACGTAAAGCTAGTCTTATTGCTTCTGACCTTGAAGCATATTTTCCCTGCAGAACCATTTCATCAAGAATTTCTACGAACTCACTTGGAAGTCTAATCGATATTAGATTCATTTGATCACCCCAAATCACATAATCTATAACGAATCATTTTCTATTTTGTCGGTTATTACATTTATATATTTGTAACACAGTCGCTTTGAGCTATATGTGATGTACCCCCATATAGATACTCTATATAAGGATTACTTCAGAAATTTAGCTAATTAAAAATAAGGTACAATGAGCAATTGAAAAAAACAAGGTTTTCTTATTGAATAAAACGTTTCAATGATTACAGCATTACATTGCGTTTACATTCACTACAATGAAGAATTGTACTAGACGGGAGGGGTTCATCTGTTTTTCTAAGAATTTCTCCACAAAAGCACGCATACCCTCTCAACTTCGCTGGATTGCCAAAAACTAAAGTAAAAGGTTGAACATCTTTAGAGACTAAACTTCCCGCACCAATCATGGAGTATTCACCTATTGTTACACCACAGATTATTGTAGAATTGGCCCCTATTGATGAACCCTTCTTCACTAATGTTTTAATTATTGTCCATTCAGGAGACCTAGCTCTAGGTAGAAGATCATTTGTAAAGCAAACATGTGGTCCAATAAAAACATCATCTTCAATAGTAACTCCTTGATAAATAGAAACTAGGTTTTGAATCTTCACATTGTCCCCTATTGTAACATTAGTATCAATAAAGACTGATTTACCAAAGATGCAATTACACCCTATTTTTGCACCAGTTCTTATTTGAACTTGATGCCAAACTTTAGTATCATCACCAATAGTTACATTATCCTCAACAAAAGCGGAGGGATGTATAAAATAATTCTTTTCTTTACCCATAGGATTCAGAAAGAAAGAAGAAATAAAAAAGTTTGTTGTATTTTAGATCTCATTAAATACCTTTAATTTTTAGCTTCATTCTAACAAAAGGCCGTTTTAACATCCCTTTGAACACTCTAAAGAAAATTTGTCTATCAATAAGTCCAGATTGTAGAGTGGAATATTTTCCTTGTTTTAGAACAAGAAAACCTGCAGCTACGTCTGAGAAGAACTCCGACCTCTTTTTTTTCTTTTCAAATTTTCTTGCAGCTCTCTTATGGGAATTCAAACCATATCGTCTCATAAGATAAGAATACCATGGCATTTGTTTGAATTTCAGTCTAGGTATGGTACCCACAAGATTATACTGTAGGTTGCTTAACCTCTTTTTCCTTGCTAATTTTATTGCAGGTACAGTCAAGGGTTTAATACCCATGACTTGCGCGGCAACGCAGTCAGTTGTTACTGGATTATTACCACAAATAAGGATTTTAGAATCTTTTCGATCACCATCAGAAGGACCTGAACCCTCCATAGCAACCAACCCATCTATGATTGAAATAGTTGGGGGAAATAATCTAATGAGATCTAGAATCACTTCACTTAGAAATGGATGATATCGTTTTTTATATCTTCTAGACACCAATCCAAATTGATTCTTCAGAATGCAAGTAATCTTTGTCTGTGTATGTGTTTTTAGTTTGGCAACGTTAATGAATTTAGTTGTTTTAAGTAACACTTCTGCTGCTGAGAATTCATCAAAATAATATCCACCAAGATATAATCTGTGTTGTTTCTCTTTGGTTAAGTTAATGAGTTTAACATTCTCATATTTTTCTCCCAAGTACAAATAGCCCATTCTTTCAAATTCATCATCTGCAATTGCTAATGCGTGATCACTCTCAACAATGTTTATAGGACAATTGGATAAGGTTCGAATATATTTGATAATGGCTTCAACAATAAGAGGTTCTGTTGTTCCCCCTTGCTCAGATGGCCTATAATCACACAAGTTTGGTTTAATTGTAATAATATCATTATCCTTAATTTTAAAATTAAGTTCATTTAATGAATCACTAATTTGCTTATCAAGATTTGATATCTCTACCTGCGTTTTAACTACTACTAAGGACATTACTTCATTCCTCCAGGATTATAAGGCTTTTTTCTGTTTGTTGATCATATGATTTTTCGATGATTATCGAATTTTGTAATATTTCGTCAGAAGTGGTTATTGGTTTCTCTTTTCCTTGCACTATATTATGGAAATGCAATAATTCATCGTGGAATGGGGAAATGCTATGATTAGGTCTTATCAGGATAGGAGGTTGAGCAAGGAGATCTTTAGCATGAAAATGTAATTTTTTGGTATCAGAGAGTGCTCTTATATAACCTTCAGTTCCAAAAACTGTAAAAGAATTAACAGTCAATTTATTCCAACCTATATGAAGAGACACATTTACATCATTTTCAAAGTTGATTGAAAGATATGCACTGTCATCTACTGAAGATTTCTTGTTTCTTGTTAAAACTTGAGATTGTAATGAAATTGCTTTACCAAAAAACCAAGTCGCAAGATCTACAAAATGCATCATTTCGAATAAAGCACCACCACCTTGACTTCTGTCAGTCTGGAACTTTGTTATACTTGGCCACTCGAAAGCGTTAGCGAAATGTAAACCGTGCCCTCCAACTATCTTTCCAAACATCTTTTTGGAGATTAATTCTTTAATCTTGGAATATTTTCCATCAAAACGCATTTGATAACCTACAAGAAGATTAACATTTTCTTGCTTGCAAACTTGTAAAATCTCCTTAGCTTCTTTGTTATTCATCGACAATGGTTTTTCACAAAATATATGCTTTCCAGCTCTAGCCACTTCAATAATTTGATCTTTATGTAACTTAGGGGGAGTTAGAAGTAAAACTGCGTCAACTTGATCGTCCTTTAAAACAATATCTAAATCATCTACCGTCTCTGATTCTAATCTATATAGTTTTTTTAAGTATGTAGATCTGTTTTGATCTAAATCCACTAGATATTTAATATTAAATTCTGGCATCCTCTGCAACACAGGGAGATGATAATATTCAGCTACAGCACCACAGCCAATTAAGGAGATATTCGTTTTTTTCATTCTGATATACTTGTTCATTTAAAGCTTTAAAAAGTGTTTATCAAGAATATTTAGTGAAATATTATACCAAGAAATAAAACAAAATTGCTAAAATACTTGCTATAACTCCTACGATTATTCCAAGCAGTTGAGGCATTTTATGTTCAGCACTCAAACCTGTTCCTGCGATTACATGAGTATAAAGCGATGTAACTGGAACTATGATGAAATTTGCTATGTTATAACCTTGTGTTACATAGTTAAAAGCTTCAAAAATACTGAAATTTTCTACATTTGTAGGAACAGCAGTTATTGGTTGAGCCACAGCTATCAACAACAAAATGAAAGAACCTATAACAGTAGGGATATGGGCTGTACTATATACTGACAATGTTTTAAAATAATCTCCTTTTCCCCCCAGCATTTTGAGTAGAGGATATAATAAGGTCCCCCATAACAGAATTTGAGGTATAGTAGTAATGAGAATCCCCAAATAGAGGCTTTCTTT
>JAGLTP010000574.1 GCA_023135215.1 Candidatus Heimdallarchaeota archaeon | reverse complement strand
AAACCAACGAAACCAGTTCCAACAATAGAAACTCTGTATTCAGACATAGTTTTTTCTCATATTCTCTATTTATAAACATCACTGAACAACTTTTGAGTAAAAATGATTCTAATAGTTATTTATGTTTCAGCATCGATTTGTTGAAGTATATCCATTCGTAAATTACATGCAGAAACAAAAATATCTTGAAACATTAGATTTTCAAACAAATGCTTTGAGTAGCTCATGTAATTCTCTTTAAGAAACAAGTTATAAAGAGCTATAGATTCTTTGTGTAAGCGAGATAGCTTTTTATCTAGACAAAACCAACTTATTTCCTCTATCGTTGTAAGTGCTTTTTCTCTGTTATTGCCCTGCAAGTAAACAAAAATGGCATTAAGCAGTCTAATCCAAACATTGAGGATTACATTTTCATATTGCGATTCTTTTCCTAGATAATTTTTCATGATTTTTTTGAATTCATCACTCTTTCCCATTGAGAGATAAAGTCTTGCTATCATCAGTTCACTAAAAGTTTTTTCAAAACAAGTCAAAACATTACTTTTTTCTTCAATTGCGAGAATTCTTATTGCATTCTTTATTCTTGTATTGAAATTCTTATTCTTTGGATTCTCTAGTTCCAAGAGAAAATTAATTACTTTCTTGAAGAAAAGATAACTATCTTTGCCGACCTGCTCTTTAGTTTTTTCTATTTCGTCTTCTTTGAAACCAGAGTAAACCAATAGTTGATTCAACATTTCAGGGTGTAACATCAGCTGTTTAGCAGATTTTGTTCTTCTCTGAACTGACTCCTGAACTGACAGTGATTCATGTCTTTTATAGGATGAAATATAGAAATATGATAACGTAAATGATCCAATTAATGTGTTAATAAACCTTCTAGGGATTGTCATTTTAAGATTTGAAAGAACTCTCTTCAATTCCTCTAAAATGTAATAAACCTCTCTAACCTTTCCTGCTGTTGCATAGATTCTGAAAAGGTATGATAATCCCGAAAGATAATCATAAATATACTCACCCTCATACCCAAATTTCTGAAATAATTGTGTAGAAGTAAACAAATACATTTCAGCCATTATTTTATCCGAAGAATTTAATGCAATTTGGCCTA
>JAGLTP010000573.1 GCA_023135215.1 Candidatus Heimdallarchaeota archaeon | reverse complement strand
TTTCAAAACTTAATGGAATTGGATTAATAGATTTAGAAGGATTAACAAAGTCTCAAAGTAAAGAAATAATACTAAAGTGCTTAACAGAATTGGATTCTTCAAAGCTATGGGGAATAAGAGTAAAAGATGAAAAACAATTCCTTTGGTTAGAGGAATTTGATTTTATCCCTATCATAGTTATTGCATTTGATTTGAATAAGAAAGTTTATTCATCATTTACTACAGATTGTGAAATATTAGTGGCAGAAGTAAGTTACTTTGAACAGGCACTAGAAAAGTCTGAATGGGCTGATATGTTCCTGGTAAAGGGTTATGAGAGTGGAGGTATAACAGGGGAAAAATCTTCATTTATTCTTCTGCAACAATTTAATGAATCTGGTTTTCCTTTCGTGATTCAAGGAGGAATTGGTGTTTATAATATCATCAGTTCGATGGTTGGTGGAGCTTTAGGAGTAGTCTTAGAAGGTCAACTCTATCTACTTCCTGAATGTCCTTTAGATGACGATGTTAAAGAATACATCTCTTCTTTGGAGGAGAATGACACATATGTAATAGGTGAGAGTTTTAATACTAAATATAGGTTGATTGGTAAAATTGCAAACCAATCAATTAGAAAAGCAAAGGAACTTGAAAAAACAACCCCTATTCTAAAGAAAAATGATTTTCTAATAATTATAAATGACATAATCAATGACTCTGAATTCTTCGGTGAAAAGGAGATAAAGCATGCTCCTCTACCCGTTGGTATTGAGATAACTTTTGCAAATTTCTTTCGAGAGGAATATGGTAACTTGAAAAACTTTTTTTCAAGCCTTACAGTTTTACTCTCAAAGCAAATTGAGGGTGTTTCCAAAGAATGGCCATTTGGAAAAGAAAGTGATTTCGCAAAGAATCTTGAAATTAAATATCCTATTATTCAAGGTCCAATGGCAAATATTTCAGATAATGCCAAGTTTGCAAGTTTAGTCGCTGAAAACGGGGCTTTGCCTATTCTTGGATTAGGAGGATTATTGAAGGATGAAACTGAAGAACTATTTTCTCAAATGAAAAAAGTACTGCCTTCAAATCAGATCTATGGTGGAGGTATTATTGGATTGGAAGTAATGAAAGAGAGAAGAGAAGATCATATATCATTACTTCAAAAAAACCAAACACCAATTTGTTTAATAGCTGCAGGTACCGTTCAATTAGCTTCAAGAATCAAAAATTTAGGTTTTACGACACTTTTTCACACACCAGCTCTTTCTTTGTTTAAGGATGCTCTAAAGAATAATATTGAGTATCTAATTTTAGAAGGAAATGAATGTGGAGGACATATAGGTACTCAAACCTCATTCACACTATGGGAAAGAATTCTACAACATTTAACAAAAACAAGAAGTGAGATTAAAGAAAAAGTGAACATTATCTTTGCTGGTGGTATAGGTGATGAGTTAGGTTCTGCAATGCTTGCAGCCATGATAGGTTCACATCTTGATATTATATCTCCTGCAATTCAAATGGGGACAGCATATCTTTTCACTGAGGAAATAGTGAAATCAAAAGCTCTATCACCAATGTATCAAGAGAAAGTTTTGGATAATTTTGGTACAAAGGTTATAGGAACAACTGTTAATACAAGAGCAAGAGCGGTTACTACTGATTTTGTGCATTCCACTCTAAAGAAAGAGTTTGAAAGAGTAAAAGAAGGAATCCCGATTACTGAAAGAAAAGAGGCTTATGAAAAAGATAACTTGGGGGCTTTGAGGATTGCAACAAAAGCAGAAATATGGAATAATGATCACATTCCAGGAGGAGATACTACTCAATTTGTTCAAGTTACACCTAAACAACAGGAGAAATTAGGTTGTTTCATGACTGGAGAAATTGCAAGTATAAAGAGAAATATTATCAGAATTGAAAATTTACATTATGATATCATTGTTGCTGGCAAACGATTTTTCCTCTCATTTTTACCTGAACTAAAAGCAAAATTGGATGTTTTAGTTTTTGAAGAAGATGTTCCTGTAACTACTAATTTACTTGAGATTAAAGACAGAGTTGCTATTATTGGTCTAGGATGCATTTTTCCAGACTCTCCAAATATCGAAGCTTATTGGCAGAATATTGTTCAGAAAGTCTATTCAATCACAGCTGTTCCAGAAGAAAGATGGGAATCCGATTTATATTATGATTCTGATCCAAAAGCAGAAGATAAAACTTATTCGAAAATAGGTGCATTTGTTAAAGATTATGAGTTCAACTCTATAGTATATCGAATACCTCCAACAATAGCATCTAAAATGGATGCTGTACAAAAATGGTCTTTAGATGCTGCAAAAGAAGCATTGGAGGATGCAGGCATTCCAACTGATGGAAAAGTTCGTTTACCAATTGCAGTTATTGTTGGGAATGCAGTAGGTGGTGAAAACCAACGCTCTACAAATCGAAGAATCTTTATCCCTGAAGTATTAAAAGAGATTCGACAAAACCAGATTTTCAATCAATTAGCAAAAGATGAACAAGATAAATTCATTGACCAAATAAGAGAATCTTACTCAAGAAAATTTTTAGCAATAACTGAAGATACTATGCCTGGGGAATTGTCTAATATAATAGCTGGAAGGATAGCTAATGTATTCAATCTTACAGGAAAATCAATGACTACAGATGCTGCTTGTGCTTCTAGTATTGCATCTCTGGATACTGCAATTAAAGCGTTGATTACGAATGATTTCGATGTTGCTCTTGTAGGGGGCGCAGATCGATCGATGGATCCGACTTCTTTTGTTAAATTCAGTAAAATTGGTGCTTTATCAGCATCTGGTTCCCGTCCATTTGATGAGAAAGCTGATGGATTTGTTATGGGAGAAGGAGCTGGTTTCATTGTGTTGAAGAGGTTGGAAGATGCAATTAAAGATGGAAATAAAATCTACACTGTTATCTCTGCAATAGGTGCTTCTTCAGACGGTAAAGGGAAAGGGATAACGGCTCCAAATCCTGAAGGACAGAAACAATCAATTTTGAGGGCTTTGAAAAAAGCAAAATTACAATCAGAAGAAATTCAGTATATTGAAGCTCATGGTACATCAACAACAGTTGGTGATGCTGTAGAAATTAAGGTTCTAGAAGAAATCTTCAAGAGTGATTTAAGAAAAGAAAAAATAGCAGTTGGTTCTATTAAAAGCCAGATAGGACATTTGAAGAGTGCTGCAGGGATAGCGGCTCTGATTAAAACCTCTCTTGCAATTCACAACAAAATACTACCTCCTTCAATAAATGTTGAAACTCTTAATCCAAATATTGAATGGAAGAGCTCTCCTCTATATGTAAATACTGAA
>JAGLTP010000572.1 GCA_023135215.1 Candidatus Heimdallarchaeota archaeon | reverse complement strand
TATGAAAGCATTACTACACTTGTAAAGATAGTGATACCTCTTTCTTGTTCTTCTTCATCACTATCCATCATTACTTTCTTACCTGCATCTGCATCAGACATAAGACCTGCTTTACGTAGCAAGTAATCTGTTGTGGTTGTCTTACCATGATCAATGTGGGCAGCAATAGAGAAAACTCTTCTGTGCTTCATTGGATGATTTTTAATCATATCACGGATTTCATCAGGATTCTTAACTCGAACCATCTTTATCACATAAATCTGCTTTGACGGTAATTCAAAAGGCGGAATTATAAATTTACTGATTCTTATGTTTTTTATTTAATCTACACAATCTAAAAATATTGAGTTTATATATAGAATTATCAATGTTTTCTTAGGATTGTAGACAAGCATCTTTTGATGACTTTGAGTCTACATCCACAGAAGGAAGAACTGCAAAAAAAAGCAATCCGTAAACATTTCTGAAAAGAAGTGTGGGCGGGGTAGGAGGGTACGTGATGTACCCACTTTGTTTAGATATCCAACAGGAATCCAAACTAAGATAGATTTTGTTTCAAAACAAAATCTCATCATAAATCTAATGTTTTTTGCATTTTCTTCTTCCTTCTCATTAATATACAAAATGAATGTCATATTTTTCTTCGTTTTCCAAAAAGTCTTAATACATACAAAGGAACACTCTGTAGTGAAAAATGGTTACTGTGCGTGCAAATGCCTTAATTGGTCCTGATTTGCAACTTATGGAGGATGTTCTCATTCAGATAGATGAGAGAGGAGCTATAATGAGTATCTCCAAAGAAAGAAAACCTGCAGAGTATACATTACCCCCTTCATATCTTCTAATTCCAGGATTTGTTAATTCTCATATTCATGTGGGTGATGCGTTTCTTAAAGATCAAGCCTATAACTTGTCCCTTGAGGATACTGTTGGGCCCAAGGGAATAAAACACAAGAAATTTAGTATTAGCTCAAAAGAAGAGAAAATTGATAGTATAAGAAATGCTCTGGAAATGTTGGTACAAAATGGCTATACATCCTTTATTGATTTTCGAGAAGAAGGATTGTTAGGTATCAATTTACTTAGAGACGAACTATCTGAATTTCCTATAAGAGGGATAATTTTAGGTCGTCCTACAGAGGATGATTTTCTAACTGATATTTTTAATGAAGGGGATGGATTAGGTTTTGCAGATATTTTCTCATTTAATCAAGACAATGTAAAAATTATCAAACTCCTAAAAGAAAAAAATCCTGAAAAACTAATATCAATTCATGCATCAGAATCAGAAGATGTTATTGCACGTTCTCTCTCTCTCTACGAAAAGAGTGATATAGAACTCTGCTCCAAATACTCGATGTTTGATTACATTGTTCATGGAACATATGCGAATGATGACGATCTATCTATACTAAAACAAAATAATATGGGAGTGGTATGTTGTCCTATCTCTAATATTTATTATAATCTCAAATTTCCACCAATTGAATCAATTTTGAAAAAGGGGATTTTACTAGGATTAGGTACAGACAATGTTCTTACAAATAACCCAAATCCATTCCGTCTGATGTCTCTTACACTATATACTGCAAGAATTAATAGTCAAACTGTACTCCCCAAAGATATTCTAAAAGCTGTAACTGTTAACCCCGGATTATTAACAAAAAAGAAAATTGGACAGATCGAAAAGGGATATGCTGCAGATCTTGTTGGAATAGATATGAATAATCCTAATTTAAAGTTCTCAAAGGATATTTATGCGGCGATAACTATGCGTGCAGAACCAACTGACATAAGATTTCAAATGTATAATGGAAAGATAGTAAAATGGAAAGACCAGAAGTAATCATTAATGTAGCGTGCTCCTTGGATGGAGTAATTGCATCAAATAAAGGTGCTCTAATATTGTCAACAACTGAAGATTGGCTTAGGGTTCATAAATTAAGAAATTCAGTTGATGCAATACTTGTTGGTGTTAATACTATTATCAAAGATGACTCTTTGTTAACTGTAAGATATGTAAAACCCAGAGATACTCCCCCGTTAAGATTAGTATTGGATTCGAAATGTAGGACACCTTTATCTGCTCAAGTCTTAGACAAACAAGAATCAATTCCCACAGTGATTTTTACATCGAAAAATTGTCCAGAAGAAAAGAAAAAGAAGCTAACAGATCTAAAGGTCAATGTTATTCCAGTTGATACTAAAGAAGAAACGAAATTTCTCGATTTAAGGCAAATTTTGCATATCTTAAAAAGCGACTTTGAAGTAAAAAAACTGCTTGTAGAAGGAGGATCAGCAATTATCACCCAATTTATCAAATTAGAATTATTTGACACGATGTATATCTTTTATGCTCCAGTTTTTGCTGGTACTAAAAAAGCTAAACTACTATATGCTGAAATTGTAATCGATGATATTGATGACACAAATATTTTCAATATCACCAAGATTGAAAAACTTGATGAAGGCTTTTTACTGACAATAAAACCACAGAAAGATGATAAGTGATGGATAAAGATTATTTTCTTTCTTTACTCAGAGAAGATAAGGAAGAATTAGTCAACCAGGCTTACGAAAAGAAAAATCAAATTTACAATCAAACCGTAACTTATTCCAGAAATATCTTTGTTCCAGTTACACACCAGTGTAGAAACAGATGTGGCTACTGTGGTTTTGTGTCTGATGATCCAAATAGTTGGATAACCCCCGAAGGTTTTAGTGAGATTCTAATAGAAGCTAAAAATACGAAAAGCATTGAAGTTTTAATTACTTTAGGAGAAAAACCTGAAGAAAAATACGAGAGTGCTAAAAAATTTCTTAATAGTATCAATCTCTCTTCTACTGTTGAATATGTGAAATATCTGTGTAATCTGGCATTGGAGGAAAAACTTCTTCCACATTCCAATCTAGGTGTTTTATCATTTGAGGAACTAAGTATATTGAAAGAATACAATGCGAGCTTAGGATTGATGTTGGAAACTAGTAGTTCTAGGTTTCTAAACAAAGATCAACCTCATTTCTTATCTCCTGGAAAAGATCCTGAAACTCGGTTAAAGGTAATTGAAAATGCTGGAAAGCTCAAAATTCCATTTACAACTGGTTTACTGATAGGAATTGGGGAAACATGGGAAGAAAGAATCGATTCTTTGCTAAAGCTCAGTGAGATAAGTAAGAAATATCAACATATTCAGGAAGTTATAATACAGAACTTTAATCCCCAACCTAACACTCCAATGGAGAAACATCCTCCTCCCTCAGCTGAAGAATTTCTATTATCAATCTCTTTATCAAGATTGATTTTACCTCCCGAAGTAAGTATTCAAATTCCTCCTAATCTAAATAGGGATAGGATTGTTGCTTCATTAAAGTATGGTGCAAATGATTTAGGGGGTATATCTCCTGTATCCATTGATTACATTAATCCTGAGATGGAATGGCATAATGAATCACAATTGAAAACTATTCTCAAAAAGGAATCATATATTCTTCAAAAAAGACTGCCTGTTTATCCTCAATATGAAAAGTATTTAAACAGTAGAATACGCGAAATAATTGAGGATTACTATCAAAATGAAGAAACTATCTCCACCTAAAATCGATGATGTGTTTGATTTACATTCTTTTCGCGAAACACATTCTACGGATATAAATGAATTAAAGCATATGTTAGGTAAGAGGGGGAAGGAATTGTGGATTCAAACTTCTTTAGCAGACGAATTAAGAGCTCAACAAGTTGGAGATAACGTTTCATTTGTTATTAATCAGAATATTAACTTTACACAATATTGTATTGGTTCATGTAGATTTTGCACTTTTAGAGCTGATCATGATGCATCAAAAGAAAAATCAAGTAGAATGACTTTAGATGATATAGCTATTGAAGTTGAGAAAGCAGTAGCTCGAGGTTGCACGGAAATCTGTATTCAAGGAGGTTTAGATCCTGATTTAACATTTGATTATTATCTGGACATATTAAAAACGATAAAAGAAAAATCTCAACAATTACATATTCATGGTTTTTCTCCAGCAGAAATAGCTTACATGTCACAAATTTCCAATGAAGCTGTTGAAGATGTCTTGAAAGAATTAATCAAAAATGGACTAGGGACAATACCTGGAACTGCTGCTGAAATACTAGTAGATGAGGTGCGAAGAATAATCTGCCCTGAAAAAATATCTACTAAACAATGGGTCGATATAATTCTCACCGCTCATCAGCTCGGATTAAAAACATCATCTACAATGATGTATGGCCATGTGGAGTCTCTTGAAGATGAAGCAGAACATCTCGTGTTATTGAAACACATACAAGAGATATCGCAAGGTTTCACAGAATTTGTTCCTTTACCGTTTATCCATTCAAATACGGTGTTATATAGATTCTTAGGTGCTAGACCAAGTAGTACTGGGATGCACGATTTAGCTCTTTATAGTACTGCAAGATTGTATCTAGGAACGGTTATACCAAATATTCAAACTTCTTGGGTAAAACTAGGGCCAAAATTCGCTCAAGTTACTCTTAATTCGGGAGTGAATGATATGGGAGGGACACTATTTTCAGAACAAATAACAAAAAGTGCAGGGGGACAATATGGGGAAGAGAAAACGGTTGAAGAATTCTTAGATATGATTCGAGATGCAAATAGAATCCCAGTTCAAAGAGATACGGAATATAATCTGATAAAAACATTCGATTAAGAATAAGCCAAGTTTTAAATTTAATGCTGACAACCTTTGTTATAGTTACATGAGCTCAAAAAAACGAACAACACCTGAATTGTGGAAAGCTCTTTCTAATGAAATTAGGAGAGAACTATTATCTTACATAGGTGAAAAACGTGTTGTTTCCTTTACAGAGATTCAAGCCAGATTTCAGATGAAGGTAGGAACTCTCTATCATCATATAGATACTTTAGGAGAGCTCATTACACAAGATCCGAGTAAAAGATATCTTCTAACTGAAAAAGGTAAAAGAGCATACTCACTAATTGAAGATGAATTGGATGTTGCAGCACCTGGCATTCAAGCTTATGGTAAATTCTCTTTCTTTCATGTTTTCTTCTTAAGACCATTATTCCAATTCATTGAAAGAGATGC
>JAGLTP010000571.1 GCA_023135215.1 Candidatus Heimdallarchaeota archaeon | reverse complement strand
ATGTTTGGTATGGATAATGATGTATACAATTTCATTATTTACGCAGTATTATTAGCAATCGCAGCTATATTTGCCCTTAGACTGAACGATTTAGATGCTTATGAGATAAAATCATAACATCCCCCCAATTTTTTATAACAAACTTTTCTTTCTTTTTTTCCAAATAACGACAATTGTTATTATAAAAGAGAAAGCTAGAATTGCTGCAAAAACCGTGTAACCATTATTTTTCTCTGCTCCATCAGGTGGAAATTCAGAAACCGTGAGATTGACATGCTGTGTTTTTATGTGATTGGAATCATCCTCAAGTTGAATCGTAAGATTATATGTCCCATCTTCAAGTGAACCAAGATTTAGATTTAGATTAGTAGGCTGCCAATATCGAGAAAATTCTACATTCCCATCATCAACAAGTTCATCTTCAAAATAAATTCTATAATCTCCAAATAATGGGTATTTATTCCTAAAACTGTTATAAGCTTGCCAATTAACCAATGCTTCTTCTCCTGATTTAATCCAGTAGGTTGAATTTATACCTATTATTGGTGAAAAATGAATTCTGTCCATACTATAAACACCGTATCCAACCTCTCCATCTTTAGGAAAATTCATTTCCCATACTATCTCTCCAAGAGAATCAACTTCAACTAATCTTGCCCCAATAGCTGTTGAACCTTCATGGTACATTGTACCAAAAGTTCCTAATCTATTTCCATTTGGTAATCTGTCCGCATCTCCCCACCAGGCTGAGAAATATTTACTTGGGGAAACCCATTCCCATACGATCTGAGCTCTTTTCGCGACTTCATCAACTTGAATTTCTATAATTCTTGATTTGTGTTGAAGTAGGTTCTCTTGATTGTGTTCATCATTATCAAAGTAGATGAAAGTATCGTTACTAATCTTCTCAAGAGCATGTCCATGATAGAAGAGGATATCCTTCTTATTCCCATCAATATCAAATAAATCAAAATCCCCATACTCTCCTAAAGCCCAGATTAAATCACCAGTTTTATGATCTAATTTGTAAATCGTATTTGTATTTCGACAACTTAGGTAAATAATGTCTTCTTGATCATCATATATTACAGTATTTGAGTGAGTAAGATCTGCTACATCTCCCTCAGAATCTAGATAGGGACAATAATGATTATGTGAAATAAACGACTGAGTATCAACTTCCCAGATTTTCAAACCAGTTGTTAAATCCACTTCTATAATTTTATCAAATCTGTAATCTACTGATTCTATTTCCTCTATATAGGAAGTTAATGTAAAAATGGAATTGTTATTCATATTCATTTCATAATCGTGATGCCCTAAAATCGATAAATCCTCAACTTCATCTGTATAGATGTTCCACAAATGAGCACCACTTGAATCTCCATAAAGAATAGTTGTAGAATTTACAAACTCAGCAGAATGATCTGCTAAGATTATACCATCAGATATTTGTTTCTGATAAGCAACTTGCCCTTCCATGTCTACAATGAAGAGGTTCATATCGATTG
>JAGLTP010000570.1 GCA_023135215.1 Candidatus Heimdallarchaeota archaeon | reverse complement strand
TGATGATTCATCTACATCGTTACCAGCTGATATTGAATTCTGGTATCGAACTGGAGGAATGATGTATGATAATCCAACTTCTCTAACAGCTTTAGAACAAAGTGGACAGCTTGAAGAGTTGCTAAAAACAGCACAATCTATCCCTTCAGCTGATGGTATAGATATTGATTCTGATGGGGATATCGATCTTGTGGTTTGTATTGACAACCTCTATCTATTATGGAATACTGGGGATGGAGAAAACCCATTATTCACTTTGGATGCTGATTATTTTGCAGATATCAACAAGGTTCAAGGAAAGAGAAAGTATTTCAGTCCTCAATTTGTTGAATTTGATCATGATAATGATTATGATTTAACTATCGGTTATTCCAACCGTGTAGGTGCAACTTATTTCGAAAATTATGGTACTATTGCTGATCCAAAATGGGTTGAAAAGAAAGAATTACTAAATAACTTTGATGTAGAGGCAACAATTAATGTCTATAATCTAACAAGACCGCTTTTCATAACTTATTCAGATTTCAGTTTTCAATTGGTGGCAATAACAGGAGAAGACCCAAATAGATACTACCTTTACACAATGTTCAATGTTTATACTAATGATTTCTATGAATTTCTAATTAACTATGGGATACAAACATCTTATATGGTTGCAACTTATCCAGTTATTTCAAGAGTAGAAGTTAATTCCTTTAAATCAGATATCTTTGAGGGGATATATAAGATTCGTAATTTCGGTTTCAGAGCAATCGAAAGCTGGTCAACAAGATTAGAACTATATAACTGGACTCTGTCAGTAGAAACAGCTGATATTGACCAAGATGGTAAGGGTGAGATAATCGTTGGGGATTATGATAACAATGTCTATATCTTTGAGCATCTGACGAATAATACTTACAAAATAGCATTTCGTTCTCCTGATATGTATCAAAACTACCCAACAGACCAATCACCATATGCTTGGGATCAGTTTGGAGCTTTCACAGGTGAATTCAATCAAACTATCTGGAATCATGTATCACATATCTTGGTTGGTGTTGATCTTGATAAGAATGGATATCTGGAACTTGTTGCTTTAGCAGGAACGGTATTATATGTCTTTGAGACGACTTATGATAGTTTTAGTGGTAGGATAATAGATGACACGTATACGCTAATCTATCAATATGATTTGTTGTTGAATATTGAAAGAGAATATCTGACGTCAAATTCCTATTTAGAATCTACGGGTTTAACTTGGGCAAATGATCTTGATTTAGATGGATATAGTGAGATTATAGTCGCTTTTGAATCACAAGTATTCGTATTTGTTCCACGCTTAGGACAGCTGTACGAATTATTCGGAAATGTTCCTCCAACCACAGACTCAGGACACTATAATTTGCCTGGAAACAGCAAAGCATTCAACAATATAACCGTATCGGGAGTGAGGGTCTTTGATACAAATAGAAATGGGTTGGAAGAAATCATAATATATGGTGATATTGGTGAAAGTGGTTGGAATCATCTAGGATATCTTGCTATAATAGAGTACAATTATCTGGGATATCAAATCATTTGGGAATTACCTTCTTCTGCAACAGTAAACAATAAAATCTATACTCTTGAAATAGCAGATCAAGATTTAGATGGTAATTGGGAATTGCTCATAGGTGGAGAAAAGGGAATAACTATTTGGGAATATTATAAGACTAGTTATGAACAAGTTAGTGTAGTAACTGGTCATATGAACTATCCGCACATGGATTCTAATTCAATGTTTGGAGAGAG
>JAGLTP010000057.1 GCA_023135215.1 Candidatus Heimdallarchaeota archaeon | reverse complement strand
TCGGGAAATTTCAGAAAAAAGATGACGCATTGGAAAAAATTGCACTGATTCTTCAAGAAGATGAAGATAGGCTAGAATCAGAATCTGTATGCTGAGAATGATGGGAAAAATGAGAGGAGAACTATTTTATTATAAAACAATCAGTGAAAAAATGATACTAGATCCTACCTCCCAGCTCATTTGGAAATTAAATGGAAATCTAAAATCATTAGAGAAAATCGATGAAGGTAAATATCCTCTTCTGGATTTCTGTAAACTAATTGAAGAAATCGATGATGATGAAGCAAGAATATTTCATACAGGTCTTACCAAACTGAATTCTTATGGTTTTTTTCAAGATAAGGAAACAGAAATGAAACAAATCTCTTCAAAAGATTTTCATAATATTGTTATTAATCCTACAACAACATGTAATCTTGATTGCTGGTATTGTTATTCAAGAGAATTCAGAAAGACTAATACAGAAGAACTCGGTTTAGAAGAAATTAAAAAAACTATCCTGTATTTTGCTGATAGAAAAACAGAATATCATAGTGAAACTTCACTATCAATTTCACTCTTTTATTTAAGTGAAGTAACTCTCAATTTTCATATGTTTCTCAAAATTAAAGAATTTATTGAGAAAATAAAACACAATTATGATTTTGATATATTCCTCTTCCCTCCTCCAACTAATTTACTGGAAATTGATCAGAGTTTTGTTGATTACATTAATGAATATGGATTTTTAACTGTCTCAGTTGATTATACTAATACTAATCAGATTCAAAAGATAATGAGAAATGTTAAAACTTTCGACGATAATATAACCAAACATTGCATAGTTCCCTTGCATTCAAGAATGAATAATTTGATTGGGGTTTACAAAAGTTTCATGGAAGTTTTTGATTATGTATCTCTCAGACCTGTAAGAGTAGGTGAAAATTCGAAATTTCCTTGGGGAACAGAATCATTACAAATTTTTGATAATGAATTGAACATGCTTTGTAATCAACTCTTCGAATTGGAAGATGAAGAGTTAGTTAGTTTCCTTCTTTCTTTAGGACCTTCCGACTATTTTAGTAGATATATGCAACGTGTAATTTCAAGAAATAAACTATTTAATAGGTGTTCTGCAGGAATTGAAGCTTTAGCTGTTGGACCCGATTCAAAATTCTATCCATGTTCAGGTTTTGTGGGTAGGGAAAATTTCGTACTAGGCACAACGAAGACAGGGGTGAACATAGATTTGATATCGAAATATCAGAGCAGTGTCAATTCGAATACTCTATGCGCAGATTGTCCAATAAAATACTACTGTGGAGGATTCTGTGAAGACTGGAAACAGATGATGGGAAAGAAGCAGGAAAGTCTACAAATAGAATGTAATATCAATCAAGTTTTCTTCAAAAATAG
>JAGLTP010000569.1 GCA_023135215.1 Candidatus Heimdallarchaeota archaeon | reverse complement strand
GGAATTTAAAGTGATTGGGCTTTAGAACTGTAAAAGTTCATTTGCATATCTGGAAAACCTTTAATAAGAAATTAACACAAAATTAAACAGATAAAGCGAAAAGAAAAACAACACTTATAAAACCATTAAGAAATGTAAAATAACAAAACGGAATGTCAGCACATGAGCATGTTTGGTTCGTTTTCCTCATGGTTGAGAGCAAAACTAAAGAAAGAGCAAAAGGCTAAAATATTAATATTAGGGCTAGATGCAGCAGGTAAAACAACCTTAACTCGATTTATGAGATTTGGTAGATTTGCTGAAAACCTCACACCAACCATAGGGCAAAACATAGAGTCGTTTGAATTTGAAGGATGGACTATAACAGCTATTGATGTTGCAGGACAATCACATTTTCGTTTTCTGTGGGAAGCACATTATCCTGGATGTAGTGCTGTCATTTTTGTCATTGATGCTGCTGATATTGAGCGTCTTCCTGAAGCAAGAGACGTTCTCAAGACACATGTTTTTAACAACCCTTACATGGAAAACGTACCTACACTAATCATGGCTAATAAGCAAGATCTACCTGGAGCTGTAGAAGCACCATTGTTAATACAAATGCTAGGGCTGCATCTTGATTTGAAAGATAGAACATTCGCTGTTTTTGATACAAGTATTTTACATGGGAAGGGAATTAAAGAAGCATTTACATGGCTTGTAAATGAACTTGATATACATCTATCATGATGTTTTCAAAATATTTTTGATTTAGTTTGTTTTAAGTTTAAATTTAAATTTAGCAAGAAAACCACCAATATTACCAGTTTCAATAGGATCCAGAAATATTGATGAATTTTTTAGGTCCATTGAGATTCCTTTAGTGTCCAATATTGGAGCTTCTCTAGCTTTGAGTACTTTCTTGGTTTGAAGAATTCTTACTTCCTCTGGAAAGCTCTGACTCTCATAATAAGCTTTCTCCAATATCTTCTTGAAAATTCCTTCGTTCTCTAAATAATCCATTGAATGCGTAGTATAAGTTATTGATGCATTTTCATGCAGGCATCTAAATAGGTAAGTAACTATATCAGTCTGTGCTTTCACCATCTCTCTTAATTTTCCTGCACTAAGATTCGAAGAAAAAACAGGTTTAATTGCTGTTCTTGAGTTCTGTAATCCTAGATATACAGAGCTATATTTCATTTCATGTCTTTCTCTCAAAAAGGTGAGAAAAGGAACATGTAATAATCTTATTGCCTTGGTTTTTACCCTTTCAATTTGCCTTGTTATAGCTTTAACTTGTAATTCATTTTGTGCAATGACTGTTATTGGTGTTTTATGGTTTGTTAGCTCTGCAATGTAACATGCAACTTCCCCTCTATCACTCGAAGCTACAAGAATGTTATCCATTTTATCTAAATAGAGCGATTTTACTCCAATAGCTTGAACTGGAGTTAATATATTGAAGAAACCTCTCCTATAAACACTAAGTTCAGTTATGGGAGGAATATATCCAAGAGAATCAGAAACATTTACTACGGTCATTTGGGAAAGTGACTGAATTTCTTTACTGTTAACTTCTGCTACTCCTAATGCTATAATACTCCCCGTATGATCCAATACCTTCACTTTATCTCCTGAAACAAACTTGTCGTTTTTTACTATTGCAGCTGTATGGACATCTTTTCCTAAAGAAATATTTGAAGAAGATTCGATATCAACTATGACAGAAGGAATTTCGGGATCTTCAATAGAGAAATCTCTCTTCTCCACTTTAACTTCTAGGAAATCCTCAAACAAGTGATGTTTTTGTACTTCACACTCCATATCCTCAAAAATCATACGAAGAGAATCAAAATCAATTCTACTTTTATTCACTTGAACCCAAATAGTATCATATGGTTTCCTTAGATTCTCAATAATCTTCAGAGTTTTGTCCAATCCAAATGTTGTAATCCAATGATTCAGCAAGCTATCTGCATAATCATATTGTTTTACAAGTTCTCGAGATAATTCCTCTGAATCATCTGGTTCTTTTGGGGACGACATATAATGCAATATGCTTTCAGTTTTCTTGCTTTAAGAATATTTTTGAAACAGTGTAAGTTTAAGCCTAATCAAAAAATTGAAAAACAAGTTCATTTCTGAAACCTACAGAGGAGAGTCAATGGAACAAAAATCCTTTGTCAGACAAGCGGATTTAGGAGACATAAACGATATGATAAAGATAAATAGACAATGTCTCCCCGAGAACTATTCCTTTGATTTCTTCTATAGAATTATAACTGATTTTGGTTTTGCATGTGCGATTGCAGAACAAGATGGTCAAGTAATTGGTTATCTCCTATCCAGAGTAGAGCGTCCCTTTTCTTCCTTTATGGGCATGAATCCTGTAAAAGGACATGTAATCTCAATCGCAGTACTACCCAAATATCGACGGCAAGGATTGGGTATTGAGATTATGAAATATGGTATGAAGAAAATGATTGAACAAAAAGTTTCTTCAGTTTATCTTGAAGTGAGAGTTTCCAATATCGCTGCAGTTGAAATGTACAAGAAACTAGGTTTTTACATAAAAAAGGAACATAAGGAATACTACAGAGATGGAGAGTCTGCATACGTAATGGAATGGGGTAAAAGAGAAGAAAATGAAGACACATTTAGCGATCTTTCTTCTCAATGACACTCAAATATATATAGTGAAAAACTTACCAAAAAGTAGCATAATGACGCTGCATTATCTTGATCAGCCTTCTACAACGGGAGCTATATTCTCCTTTCTTGCAGAGGAAATAAAAGATTGGTTTACTTCGAGTTTTCCTAGTGGATTTACTCTACCTCAGTTGTATGCTATTCCTTCAATACACGATAGAAGAAATACTCTGGTTTTTAGTTCGACAGGATCAGGTAAAACTTTTGCAGCATTCTTAGCTGCAATCAACGAACTATTCATAGAATCTAAGAAAGGCACTTTGAAAGATCAAATTTATGTTCTTTATATCTCTCCCCTCAAAGCATTGGGTAATGACATAAGAAAAAATTTAGAAGAACCCTTACAAGGAATTCAAGATTTAGCTGCAGCAAATAATATAGTCACCCCCAAGATAAGAGCAGAAGTAAGGACTGGAGATACAACTCAAGCTGAAAGAACTCGAATGCTGAAAACACCTCCACATATCTTGATTACAACACCTGAGAGCCTAGGCTTAATTCTCACATCACCTAAATTTTCTCAACATCTAAAGAGCGTAAGGTGGGTAGTACTAGATGAAATTCATGAAGTAAGCTCTAACAAAAGAGGAGTATTCTTGTCTCTTTGCTTAGAATACCTTCAAGCAGAAATTACTAATCAAAAAGTCACAAAAATAGGATTATCGGCAACTCAAGCACCAATTGAAGAGATTGCTAGATTTTTAGTGGGTTTAGATGATAATGGAAAAGAGAACGAGTGTTACATAGCTAATTTACCTCCACAAAGAAAGCTAGATTTGGAAGTTAAAAGTCCAGTTAAAGATCTTCTGCACACACCTTATGTTATGGCTCAAGAAGGAATTTACACTATCCTCTCAGACCTAATTCTTGATCACGAAACTTCTATTATTTTTACTAATACAAGAAAAGGAGCTGAAAGTGTTGCATTTAAACTAAAAGAGTTTCTTGGTGATGAATACTCCTCTTCAATAGCAGTTCATCATTCGAGTTTATCCAGAGAGATAAGACTTGATGTTGAAGACAGATTAAAGAACAATGAATTATTAGCAGCTGTAACTTCAACATCTCTAGAATTGGGTATAGATATTGGAAGTGTAGAGCTAGTAGCGCAGATTGGATCTCCAAGAACCGTAGCAAAGTATATGCAGAGAGTTGGAAGAAGTGGGCACTCTTTAGATAGATTTGCAAAAGGAAGGTTAATTGTTACAGACAGGGATGATGCAATAGAATGTGCTGTAATAAATAAAAGCACGTATAGTCGTGACATAGATAAAGTCCAAATCCCGAGAAACTGTTTGGATGTCCTTGCACAATTTGTTGTTGCTATGTCAATAAACAAAAGGTGGCAAGTGGATGAAGCTTATCAACTAATAAAGAGATCTTATAATTTTCAATCACTTAAGTTTACAGATTTTATTAATGTCCTTGAATATCTGGGAGGTCACAACCTTGAAATGGAAGAAAGGAAGGTATACAGAAAGATATGGTATGATCACCAGGAAAAGGCTTTTGGAAAGAAAAGAAATACCCGCATGATATTTTATACAAATGTAGGAACAATCCCAGATAGTTCAGATTTCAGAGTTGAATTGGAAACATATCGAACAAGATTAGGAATGCTTTCTGAGAAATTTGTGGAAAGGTTAACACCAGGAGATATATTTGTTCTTGGGAGTCATACATATCAGTTCAGAAGAACAGTAGGATCTAGAGTTGTAGTCTCAGAAGCGTTTGGAAGAAGACCATCTATCCCAAACTGGATAGGAGAAGAACTACCTAGATCATTTGAGTTATCACAACAGATTGGTAGATTCATTGAAGCAGTTGCTCAAAAAATTCAAAAAGAAGAGGAAGTTGAAGTCAAAGATTGGGTAATGAGGTCTTTTCAAGTTGATGAAATAGTAGCTCAGACAATAGTCGACTATGTCAGAGAACAATTGCTCTTCATGAATACTGTTCCAAGTGATAAAAGATTGTTAATTGAATCTTTCATCGATCCACAAGGAAGGTTGAATCTTATCTTTCATTGCTATTATGGAAGAAGAGTAAATGATGCGTTGTCTAGAGCTTTCGCATATGCAATAGGAAAAAAGATTGATGCGGATGTAGGTTCCGCAGTAAACGATAATGGTTTTCTATTAATGCTTCCCCTGAATAAAATGATTGATACAGCAATCATTCCAGAGCTGGTATCATCAGAAAATCTTGAAGCAATACTCAAAAAAGCAATAATTAACACTGAACTCTTTCAAACAAGATTCAGACATGTAGCAAATAGAGCTTTAATGATTCTTAGAAGAAATGTAGATCGAAATGTTCCTGTTTCCAGACAATCTATGTACGCAAAAAGAATCTTTGCAGTAATTAAAGATCAAGAAAATTTCTGTGTAATAAAAGAGACCTATAGAGAAATATTAAAAGACTATATGGATCTGGAGAATTCAATAAATGTTCTTAACAAATTGGAGAAAGGTCTTTTCAAATATGAAATCACACCTCTTTCTGACATTTCTAGCCCTTTCTCTCATGGTATAGTGTTGTTGGGAGTAGCAGATATTGTACAAATTTCAGACCGTAGCGCATTACTTAGAGACTTACATCAACAAGTTCTTGCTAAAGTATTCGGAAAAGAAGGAACTAAAGAAATTCTCTTTAGTAAAGAATTAGTTACTAGAATCTTTAATAATAGAAGCTACAAAAATAACGAATTACCCATCTCCACACTAAAACAATTGAGAAGTGCAATTAAAGCACTAGCTCCAATCAAAACAATTGAAAGTATTGATCCCAGTATCTATCATTTATCTATTTCAGATTCCAAACAGATAAGAAAATGGGTTCTTTCTCTCCATAATAGTAAGGAGCTTTTAGAGATTCACATTGCTAAGGGAGAAAGAAGAACCATACCCGTTAATGATTTCCAGATTTTCTGGAATGTGTATGGTAAATCCATTGAGCTAACTGATATGGATAAGAAAATCCTGAAACTACTGAAGACCAAACATCCACTAGATTCTAAGGATATTACAGAAGAAATAGATGAATCCAAGGATGTTATAGAAAAGAGATTAACTGCATTAGAAAGTGCATTACTAATCGCAAGAACTGATTTCGAACTCTTTGGGGGAAAAGAAAAGTGGAAGTACTGTTTAATCGATGAGATTATCCCAGAGGATTTGAGAAAACAAGCAAAACGATTAGATCCTGAGGAATGTTTGAAAAAACTCCTATTAAGATATCTTAAGGTGCATGGTCCATCCACAGCAAAAGAAATAGTAGTATATCTAAGAGTTGAGGAAGAGAAAATAGTTAGAGCTTTAACTGAGTTGGAACAGAAGAGTGAGATACTCAAAGGTCAGATAATTGAAGCTTCAGTTGATCCTCAATATATAAGATTAGCAGACAGAGAGCTATTAAGAAACTTAAGCAATAGAAAACCTGATTCTCTGATATTGACTCCAGAAGACCTAAATTTCATCCATTACTATTTCACTGTTGAGACATATCTTGTTCAAGAAACTAGCGGACAAGAAAGTATTATTGATATATTGGATACTCTGGGATCAATTGAGGAATTGAGTTCTTTAGCTGTTAGAATTCAAGATTATGATATAGGTTGGGTAAGAGATTATATTGAGAAGAATGAGATTATAAGGGGAAGATTCAGTCATGGAAGAATCGCTTATGTTACACGATCAATGTTTCCCTACTATTACACTGCATATCGAGAACACTTTAAACTAACTCAAGTTGAGGATAAAATACTTTCTGCAATAAGAAAATATGGACCTTTGACGAAAAGAGAAATTATAGAATTCACGGAATTGGATGATGATATTGCACAAGAAAGTATCATGATACTTGATAAAACTCTTCAGTTGGTGAGGAGATCACTAACAACAGACTCCTTCCTTCCTAGACAATTTATACCCAATGTCTACGATATCTCTTCAAGATATCTACCATCAGGAAATCTTCCAAGTTATGAAGAAAGCCAAAAATATATTCTACTCAAATTTATTGAGTCGTTGGGACCAGTTTCCCTTATAGAACTTACACACATTCTAGG
>JAGLTP010000568.1 GCA_023135215.1 Candidatus Heimdallarchaeota archaeon | reverse complement strand
CCATGTTAACTGCTACTCTTGGAACAGAAGCTAACCTAGCATGATCAATATTATATGTAACTTCATAATTCCTTGCTGCTCTTGGAGCAGCCCACGGGACATTCAGAACCCAATCCATTTTACCTGTGATTTGAGGTGCAAAGTTATTTGGTCTTGGATCAATTGTGATTGGATTGATTGTATATGGGAATCTGAATTTAACAGTTGAATATTCTGTTAATAAACCACCATTTGGTCCAATGGTTGTACCAAATAGATTGTGAGTAGACAATGTATAGATTCCTCCACCTTCAGTAATCGCATCTTCATCAACATAGTAAATTCCTCTAACAGGATGTTGCAATCCTTCAAGGAATACTTCACCTATGATAACAGCTTTTACTGGAGATGAAACAACATCTGCTGCACTGATTGCTGAGACCAATCCACCGCCAATATCTGTTTGGATTTCAGATATCAAAGTGTTGTAAAGCGAATTTTCCATTCCTCCTGTAAAGAAGTATAGGAAGTTTCCATTATCAAGTTCTTGTGCTCTTGCCCACATTAAACCTACGCCATAAGTTGATGCAAAAAGTATTGCAATATTCACTGCTTTGGCGAGGCTAGCATCGGGACCCATAGAACCTCTTAGTTCAACAACTAAAGTTGCGTTTTCAGGAGCTCTGAAAGGTCTTCTCATCAAGTATGGGTGGTAGTTTGCTTGATCTGAAGCAATAAAATACCAATTGACTACATCACTATCAAAGAATGAGCTAGAGGTTATAGAGGGGGCAACATCACCTATTAACAACAATTGAACTAATGCTGCGGAATCAATACCGGCAACAATGTTCATTTCTTCAATTAAAATTGGACTATCAGCTAATTGGTTTGAACGAAGACTAGATGCTGAAATTTGTGCTTGTGTAAAAGCACCACTAACAGTAAGAAGTATAATTGTCAAACCTAACATGGCTGAACCCAATATTGCCTTGTTTTTCATTTTAGACCTCCAAAAGTTTTGTCTAATATTATATAAGCTAGAATCGTAATATAAGTATTATTTTAGATTCCACTAAAAACAAATAGTTCGGGAAAAATCGAAGATGTTGAAAGAGGGTTTTAGTCGTTATTCTACAAAACTTCCAGTCAATTATAGTTATTTTTAACTACCAAAAAATAATGGTGAAAGAATATAATTATCCTTACGTTCTCACAATATTAATTTTCGTAGCTGAGCAGCAGCAGTTTCAGGTAAAATCCCACTAATGAAGGTATTAGTACTTGTTTCAACTGCTCCTAAAAGTTTTGTAGATCGTTTATTCCTTTGGGGAGTGTGGAGTTTAAAATATAAATGAAAAGCTGTTGAACCTTCAGAATTAACAGGACCTTGGTGGAGAGAGAGAGAATAACTAACCTCCTTTTCAAAAAACTTGTTCAGAGCTTTGATTGCAATTGGAAAGAAATTCAGCATAGAAACCATTTCACTTCTTGTGCACTGATGTAGAAAACTTATGTGTCTCTTTGGATATATGAACATATCATAAGCATATTTAGCAAAATAAGGAATTAAAGCTACTATATTTTCATCTTCATAGATTATTCGATCTTTGTCCTCTTGTTCAACAAAGAGATAATCACATATCATACACTTATTGTGGTCCTTTCGATACTCAAGAATCGCTTCTACTTCTTTCTTCATATAATCTGGTATGAAAGGAAATGCGTAGATTTGTCCATGGGGGTGTAACAAGGTAGCTCCTACATCTTCTCCATAATTCTCAAAAGGTAGAATATATTTCAGATTCTTGTTAGAGCCTAGCTGTTTAGTTGCTTGCATCCAAGCCTCAAAAATCCCCATCGATTCATCTATAGAAAGATCAATGAATTTCGAATTATGTTTGTCTGTATAAACAACTAATTCACAACAACCATATCCACTAGTTTTTTCATAAAAAGAGTCTTTCTTGTATTTTCTGTACTCTGTATCTTTTGAAAGAGCTGGAAACATATTAGAAATACGAAGAGGTTTAGTGAAAGTAGGTACTTCCTCTGAACCAGAACATAAAGGACACATACTACTATCTCTATCTGGTCTGTCTTGTCTTGTTTCTGAGAATATAACAACTTCTCCAGTGAAAGGATTCTTTCTTATCTCTCGAACAGTCATTGTAAGAAGTAAATTAAAGTTAATATTTAATTTCTTCTACTACCATGAATAATTCGTTTTTAGAAGAAATAAAACCGACTACTTCATAGCAACAGAGAGTACCCCCAAAATCCCCAAAACCTTTATAATTTGAAGGAGGTGTTCTTTCTTGTGTATTCTACAGTAATTTTGCATGCAAATCTACAATATGCTGAAATACCAATTGAGGAAATTCCAAACGTAGTTAACCAAAGCTACATACCTGTTTTAACCTCTTTGTTAGAGATTCCAAAAATTGAGGTTGTTTTAAATTTCACAGGAGTAACTTTAGAGATTCTCAATAACGAATATCCTGAAGTTTTGGACTTATTAAAAGAAGGAATAGAAAAAGGGAAATTCGAAATGACAGGAACGGGATATTCTCATCCCATATTTCCACTACTTCCAATTGAAGACTCAAGAAAACAAATAGAGTTTAATCTTCAGGTTATGGAAAATACACTTAATTATAAACCAACTGGATTCTGGTTACCAGAATTAGCGTATGATCCTACATTACCATCCTTATTGAAAGAGTATGGTTTTTCTTACATATTCATTGATGAAGATTTATACAAGAATAGTTCTCCTCTTCTGAATTATTCAAATCCAAGTAATTTACCATACATATCAGCCCATCATTTTGTTACAGAACTAAATAAAACGAAGAATGTTTTAGGTAGATTGTTAAAATATCGAAAAGTTCTATCAGAGTTAAAGAAACGTAGCAAGAGAGTTAATTTTACACCTGTTGAGTTAAAAGGAGCTAAAAGTACGATAACAGGTCTGAAAGTACCTTCTGTTTGGTCAATTATTACTTCAGCAAGTATGTATGGTTATCCTTTTGTTTCCTTCAAAAAAGTCGCAAAACTTATTTCAAAACATAGAAAACAAAACGGGCTAGTAATTCCATATGGCACAGATTTAGAGTTTATTGGTTACAGAAGCTTGGTTGAGGGAAAGTTAATAACACCAGAAAAACTTAGTAAACTCTTGATAAAAATTCTCAAAATTGAAGGTAATAAGATGATTCTTCCAAGAGAATACATTAAGAAATGTAAACCTACTGATTTGGGGTATATGAAAACAGGTAGCTGGGCTCAAGATTCGAGACTTGACTTATGGACAATGGATGAAGATAATCAAAAACTAGAAAGAATATGTGAAGAAATTCGATGGTACTTTAGGCATCTTCTTCCAGAAGAAATAGATGAAAGAATATGGAAACATCTACTATTAGCTGAAAACAGCGATGGAAGAGGATGGGATCCAATCCCCGAGAGAAGACTTGCTTGTTTTTCACATGCTTTAGAAGCACTTAATCTTGTTAAGGAGCTTTATAGAGAAAAAAAATCTAAGTAAATTTTAGGAAAGTAAAAGAAAAACAGCAATGTTTATAATAAGCTTTTGGTTATGCTAGACATTCGCTATTAGCGTAGATGATGGGGTAAGATGCAAATAGAAATATTCATTCATGAAGAAAATTGTGACCACTGTAAACCAACGCTGAAATTCTTAACAGCGGTATTAAGCGCTCTCAAAACAGAAGAGGTCAAGCTAATAGTACATCAAGTCAGTAAAAGTAAAGAAGCTGCTGAAAAAAAAGGCATTCCATTAAGTCCCTTACCTGCAATAATGCTCCCCTCAGGCTGCGTAATCTCAGGCTCTTTGTCACATGATCTGATTGGTGTTTTAATCTGTAGCCTTTTAGCTAAATCAAAAGTACCAATTCAATCAATTGATAATTTTGAATTGACTAAAAAAGAAGCTCCGATTCTATTAGAACTAGCTTCAGCTATGATAGAATATCAAGCTGCCTATACTCTGAGAAGAGATAGATCTTACACGTTCAGTATCAAAGAGACAACGGATAAAGTTCCACTAGAAAGATATCAACAATTAGCTAAGAACACAAAAATGATGATCTTAACAAACTTTGAGAAAAAACCTGATACGAAACTATATGAGCTCGGTCTAGATTCCAATGTTTACCTTGGGCATATCATTAGAGATAATATAATGCTTACAGCTAATTTGATAATCTGGAGAGATAGAGCAAATCACGTAAGTTTTTTCAGGGTCAAAAAAACAGATGGTGATAAATATATCGGGAAATGTTCTTGCCTTCTTGGGGATGGAAAACAGATGATTAGAGAATTCTTCAAACCATTCTTTTTAACATCTGCCACAATAAATTCAGATGGTTCAAAAGGCTCTGGACAAAATAGAATCGTTGCTAGTGTAAAAGAAATAAGTAACGATTTAGATCAATTAATAAGGAGATAAAATTAGAGCTTTTTCTTCAATTTTCCAAAACCATCACAGAGACCATATTTTAGCATACAGTCTCCGCTTTTGGTGATATAGTACTTACAATAACCTCCCATAATAGGATCATATTTTTCACAAGTGGCATCCGGATTTTCGTCACTTGAATCTTTCCCGCTTGGAGGTAGTGGTATATCGACCATTTTTCTGACCTTATAGAAATACGAAGTTCCCTTGATTATATAATGTTTTTTGTAATAATATTCAACCTATCTTAAGAAATAGTTAGGATTTGTTCTTTCACAGTTTGGACACTTTTCATCATGTTTATCTAAAGGAGTATTGCAACCAGAACATTTGAATGGTTTCTCTTTCTCGTTTACATCATTTGATTTATCTTTATCAGAAAAATGTTCAAACATACTAATGATAAATATAGTTGAAGCTATTAATAATTATTACGGGTTCTTCATTCCTTGAGTTCATTTTGAATTCTTTAAGTTGAAATATACACAGCCACAACTCTTATTATAGAAAATATTCCAAATAATGTTTAAAGATAGTGAAATAACAAGGCGAGGAATAATGGTTAAGTTAATCATAAAAATAGAAAAAATATTGGATACTGACCCTGATTATGTTTTATTTAATTCTGAGTTAGCTCATAAATACGATATTATGCCAGGTCAACTCGTTGAAATTTCTCCCTTTAATGTTGGTTTGAAAGTATACACAAGTGATAATTA
>JAGLTP010000567.1 GCA_023135215.1 Candidatus Heimdallarchaeota archaeon | reverse complement strand
AAAGATGACTTTCATAATAAGGTGGTTTTGAGAAAAAATGACTAACCTTTCAGCAAGGTTAGACGTTTGGAACCCTTTTAAAAACCAATGTTATTTCTAGACGGAAGAGTTCTCTAATTAGAAAGCGTTAGAGTAATAAGAACGGCATGTAAGTCCGAAGTGTTTTTATCTTACACACCTTAAATCTAGAACCCTATTTTATGAACAAATTATAGAAAGCAAGCAATGCATAAACAGCTGTTCCTTTCCATAAAATCTCTTCATCAATGTCAAATTTAGGATGATGGTGGGGATGAATTATACCTTTTTCTTCGTTATACAAACCAAGAGCAATAAACGCTCCTTTAGTTTTATTGAGATAAAAAGCGAAATCTTCTCCACCCATTGTAAGATCAGCTTCCTTTACTTCGTCAAGTGGTTTTAAGACTTCTATCAAATTATCAACGCTCTCTGCATGATTTATTGTTGGAGGATAATAGATACCACCTATCTCAAACTCAATCTTTCCTACACATCTCCAAGCAAGACTATACCCTTCAACAATTTCCTTCATTCGTTTTAGGATGTGATTTCTTACATCATTATTGAAAGTTCTGAATGTTCCTTGCATTTTAGCTATTGTTGGTATTATATTATGAGCATCACTACCTTCTACCATCGGAATAGAAATGACTGCTTTTTCCAAAGGATCAATCTCTCGAGTGACTATCTTTTGAATAGCATTGTAAATATCAACAAGAACAGCTGTTGGATCAAATGTTTGATGAGGACAAGCAGCATGTCCACCCTTGCCTTTTATTTCTATTATAAACTGATCAGCTGAAGCAAGGAATGGTCCTTTTCTAGTTGCTATAGTTCCACTTTGTCCTTCTTGCCATACATGAATACCAAAGATTTGGTAAACATCATCAATATGTCCTTCATCCACTATTTTCTTAGCTCCTCCTCCACCTTCTTCTGCGGGTTGAAAGACAAGTTTTACTTTACCTGTTAATTTATCTTTATTTTTGTAGATTATTTTCGCAGCACCTAGTAGCATAGCAGTATGGGCATCGTGACCGCATGCATGCATCTTCCCGGGTATTTTACTGCAATAAGGTTTATCATTATCTTCAGTAACATTTAGTGCGTCAATATCTGCTCTTAAAGCAATTGTCTTGCCTTCCTTACCTGAATCTAGATTAGCAATGATTCCAGTAATTGCTGTTTTTTGTATATCATAACCAATCTTTCTTAATTCTTCTTCAATATGAGCTGAAGTTTCTACTTCTTCAAATCCTGTCTCAGGATTCATGTGAAAATGTCTTCGTTTTTCTATAACATAAGCCTCAAGTTCTTTAGCTTCATCAATAAGAAGTTGTTTAAATTCTTGAATATCCATGAGGTCTCTGAATGAAATTGTTATTTTTACTTTTCTGTTTAGCTACACAGCTCTAAAAACCAATTTCATTTTTTTAGAATAGTATTTCCAAAGATGTGGTAACCATTATGAGTAAAAACTTAAAATTAGCCCACAAGAGCCAAATCTGAATTTAAGCTACTTGAAACACAACGAGTAGAAACCTGACATTCCGGTTGTTTTATCGTTGTTAGCTTTCAAGGAGGAACAACAAATGAGTAATAATGAGTATGATATCATAGTCGTTGGTGCTGGATGTGCAGGTCCTGCAGCAGCTAAAAAAGCTGCAGAACTTGGAATGAAAGTACTACTTCTTGAGAAATCCCAAGTTCCAGGTGAAAAGAATGTTTCTGGAACTTGTTTAAATGGCGCTGCTATACTCGATCCAGATCTGCACTATATTGCTGAATGTCCTGTTGAAAGAACTATTAGAGAAATGAGAACTTATCATATCAATAGCGAAAGAACAACAGTTTTTCATGAAATTCCTTCAGAAGGGATTTTGTTACTTTCAGTAAGAAGAGACCATTTAGATGCTTGGCATACAGAAGAAGCTAGAAAAGCTGGAGCTGAGGTCAAACTTTCAACCACTGTACTGGATATTATAGAAGAAAACGATTACATCAAAGGAGTTGTAACCGATTCTGGGGAAAAATTCTTTGGAAAAGTGATTATAGATGCAGCAGGTGTGAATTCAATAGTTGGTAGAAAAGCTGGTTTAATTCCAAAAAGAAAGGGTCAGAATATGATTCTGTATGTTACAGTTGCTGTTAAACTAGGAGAAGAGATAATTAATGAGAGATTTGGTGACTGTATAGAATATTACTTATCTCCTGGAATTCAACATAAAACTTGGCCTTGGATATTCCCAAAGAAAGACACAGTCACTGTGGGAACTGGGGGATATATGGATGAAAATCTAATCAATGATGATTTTCCAAATGTGAATAAATACATGGAGAACTTCCTCAATCTTCCAGTGGTTAAGAAAAAGCTAGAAGGAGGAGAGATAACCTCTTGGGGGTTACATTTGGAGTATGACGAAGCTATTGAAAAGAGAGTAAGGAACGGTTTAATCCTTACGGGAGAAGCAGGAGGTTTTGTCATACCATTCTTAGGAGAAGGAATGCCTGAAGCATTCTTTACAGGTATGTATGCAGCTACAGCTGCAGCTGAGGCAATTAAAGCTAATGACTATTCTGAATCAAAATTAGCAGAGCGATACGAAGAGCTTATTGGTGATAACTTCTTTATGCAGGCATTTAGATATATCGCCGCTGTAAACAAAGAATCCATTTTAGCAAAAACCGATGAAGAAATTACCCATATGATGCAACAAGTAATCATGGGTGGTGGTTTTATTTCAAATGCAATTCATTCCAAATGGATGAAAGGTGTTGAGGATGAAGATTTTGAATTAATTCAGGAAGCATATGACTTTCTTGAATTGATTCAACCTTATGCTAAAGTTGACCCGGATTTCGAAAATCTATACAATGAGAGGAAGAGAAAATGAAGGTAGAAATGAAAGTAGATTACTATCCAGGTGATACTGGAGAATTCATTAAAGTGTTAGAAGACAATTGTGTTGGTTGTGGTGATTGCGCAAAATTCTGCACAAGAGATGTTTGGCAACCAGACGGAAAAATATATCGACCAGTAAACCTCAAACAATGTGTAGAATGTGGAGCTTGCTGGAATGTCTGTGAATATGACGCAGTTTTCTTCAGTGAACCAAAAGGTGGGACTGGGGTTCGCTTCAGCTACGGATAAGCAAAGGTGGAACATATGGTGAACATGGACGAAGTGCTTGAAACACTCGAAAAACAAAAAGACAAATACACTCATGAAAAAGTTGCAAAATTCTTCAAAACTTGGACTAAAAAACTTCAGTATCATTTTACAGATATAGACGAGTATTATGTAATAGAGTTGATAAAAGGGATACCTCAACCAATTGTGAAAGAAAAGCTTGATGATCCAGATATTATGTACTCGATGAGTACAGATACTTTTCTAAAACTTAATCGTGGTGAAATAAGTGGCTTCAAAGCTTATCAACAAAAGAAATTGAAAATAAAAGCCACAATGCCAGAGACGCTAAAATTACAAAAATTAGACAAACTGTAGCTAGTTTCTCTTTTTTCCTCTTTTTATTTTTCAAAGGAAAGTAGATTTTGATGTATAAGAATTCTTAATAGTTCCTCTAATTAAATTGAATTGATAAAGATGCCTGAATTAAAGGGAGTAGTGACAGGAATGGACTGCGCTAATTGTCTTGCCAAAGTCACTAAGAGTATTGAGAGTATAACAGGCATTGAAGATGTTAACTTAAATCTTGTTTCTACAAAACTTATCGTTAAATATAATGAAGATGAAGTTTCGGAAAAAGATATCATAAATACAATAAAAAAAACAGGATATGGATTTAATAGTACATATGAGCGGATATCTTTCTTTAACATCAAATATAATAAAAATCTTTTATTCTTCTTGATAGGTGTAGTTTTTCTCATAACTGCATTGCTTATGGATCATCTTTATTTTGATGACTCTTACTTAGTGTTGATTTTTTATATTCCTGTAATAGCAGTTGGTGGAATACCTGTTTATCTCAAAGCATTTGCATCGCTAAGAGTAAGAACTATAGATATAGATATTCTAATGGTTATTGCAGTTATTGGAGCAATGAGTATTCAATTTTGGGAAGAAGCTGCAGAAATTATTGTTTTATTTACTTTAGCTGAATTACTGGAAGCTTTTTCTATGGATAAGGCAAGACAATCGATTCGGGAATTAATGGATTTAACTCCTCCAACTGCAATTAAATTAATAAAAGGTAGAAAACACGAAGTAGTTCCAGTGGAAGATTTGGTAGTAGGGGATAGAGTTAGTGTTAAACCAGGAGGAAGAATACCTATAGATGGAAAATTAGATTGGGGAAAGTCTTATGTTGATCAGAGTCCCATAACTGGAGAGTCTACACCAATATACAAAGATGTTGGTGACAAGGTTTTCTCAGGTTCAATAAATATCGATGGCTACATTATCATCAGAGTAACGCAAATGCCTGAAGAAAGTACAGTTGCTCGAATTAGACAACTAATAGAGAAAGCAGAACAACAAAAATCTAAACAAGAACAATTTATCCAGAAGTTTGCAAAATTTTACACTCCAATAATGGTTATTATAGCTCTCTCTGTTTTCTTAATACCAGGCATTTTCATGAATATACCAATTGACATGGAGACTCTGAGAAACTGGTTATATCAGAGTTTAGTGATCCTGGTTATTTCATGTCCATGTGCATTAGTGCTTTCAACACCAATAACTGTAGTAACCGCAATTACAAGAGCTTCAAAAAAGGGTGTTTTAGTAAAGGGAGGTAAATATCTAGAAGTATTATCCTCCATTAATGTTGTTGGTATGGATAAAACAGGAACTCTTTCCACAGGTAAGCTCAAAGTATACAAAATTGAAGCTCTAGAAGGATATTCTGAAAACACGATTATAGAAATTGCATCCAGTCTTGAATCACATTCAGAGCATAAGATTGCAGAAGCTATTGTAAATTACGGAAAAGAGCATGGTGCTAGAGGACTTGGATATAAGGATGTAAAGATATTTCCTGGAAAAGGAATCAAAGGTTCAAGGAAAGGTAAAGAATACTACATTGGGAGTGAAGCACTTGTCAATGAAGCTTTAGGAACTGAAGCTTGTGACCTTGAATGTGAAGAAACAGAAAGTATCGTTAGTTATGTAGTTGAAGATAAATCGGTTATAGCTCATATTCATATGTCCGATGAGTTAAGACCTGAAACAAAAGATGCGATATCTTCTCTAAAGAAAACCGGTGTAAAAGACATAATTATGTTAACAGGAGATAATGAGGAGGTCGCAAGTAAAATAGCTGAAGAATTAGGTATCTCATATCAAGCTGAACTTTTACCAGAAGAAAAAGTTGATTCTGTGAAGCATCTTAAAGAAAAATACAAGCTAGTTGCGATGGTAGGTGATGGTATAAATGATGCACCTGCATTGGCTTTGTCAGATGTAGGAATCGCAATGGGAGCTGCTGGAACTGCAATTGCTATTGAAACAGCTGATATTGTTCTATCTTCAGATAATCTGTTTAGTCTCCCCTATCTTTTCAGATTAAGTAAACAAACAAAAAGAACAATACAGACCAATATTTTCCTATCGTTGTTTATCAAATTCATGTTCTTTGTTTTAGTCTTTCTGAGTATATCAATTATAACTGTAAAAACATTCTTTGGGGATTCGCTATTATGGTTAGCTGTACTTTTTGGTGATATGGGAGCTTCATTGTTAGTAATTCTTAATGCAATGAGAGTTGGGAGAAAGAAATTTGAAAAAAGTCAGAAAGAGAAAGAAAATTAAGTTAATAAATCTTTAAGCAATTGGAAAGATGGTAAGGAAGTATGAGTAAGCCAGACAAAGCATTTAATCGAAGGTTTATCTATGTCCTAATTGGACTTTTACTTGTTACATCAATATTTGTTGTGATATTATTCAGACCTGAACCAAGTAATCCAGGAAGCGTTTTTACAACTTCTCTTAGGTATTATACAAGAGGTACTGAAAGAGTATATTACCCTGATTATGCAAAGTCGATAATACAAAGCATAAGGGAGATAGGGATAGACGTCACTAATTATGAAACTGAATATAGTGTCTTCTTGAACAAAGTTGTGGAAAACAAGGAATTTGATCTTGCTATAATAGAGATAGAAGGGGAAAATTCTCCAATTCTCGATCTCTTCTTTAAGGAAGATTCGTTCCTGAATATTTTTAATTTTAAAAATGAATTGGACAATGGGACAACTGCTAGTTATGTAACCAACATTACACAAGAAATGGATTTCAATGCTAGACAAGATTATTTCTTTGATTTCCAAGAACATCTGATGAAAGACATTCTATTAATGGTCCCACTTTATACTCCTGCAAGATTTTTTGCATATTATGATAATTTGAAGGATTTTTCTGCAGTCATGGATTTCTCTCATAGTATTCCATATATGGAATTTGATGGATTGCACGAAGGACAAGAATCTCTTACTACACTAAAAATCGGAACATCAGAATGGAATAATTTTAGTCCAGTAGAAGCAACAAAACGCGGAGAAAAAGTTGTTCTTTCACTTGTTATGGATAAATTAATCGAGTTAGACGAGAAGAATACTCCTATCAAGCGAGGTCTTATTGATGATTGGATGTTTGAAAATGATACAACACTCATACTACATGTTAGGGATGGAATAGAATGGCAGCCAGATAATGATGAACTTTTTACTGGCGAATTGTTGACTGTAGACGATGTGATTTTTACTTTAGATATGTATACAAGCCCAGATGCAAATAATAATTATGAAATCTTTGATTGGATTGAATCATATGAATCCAATGGTACTTCGAGTATAAAGATATACATAGATTCTGATCCTAGTACAGAAGAAAAAGAACCGTATGCATTTGCATTAGAAGAATTGTCAATTTATCCTTACCCAGAGTTTTATCTGAATACAGAAAGTACAATATCTCAAATAGTCAGCTCTGTAAGATATTCAAATTTCGCCATATCTCCTTTTGGTACTGGAAAATATCGGTTTAATTCTAGCGAAGCAGAGATAGATTTTTCTGTGACACTCAAAAGATACGATAATTGGCATGGTGTTGGTTATTTAGATGGAATACCAACAAATCTTGAATTTGATTTTGTTGAGCTTAAATCATATGCAGATCCTACTGCTATGAATTTTGATTTGAAAGAAGGGGGAGTAATTGATATTGCAGATTTTGGAAAGAATCCAGATTTAGAAATCTCTTATCAGACTGTTGATTTTAAAACACAATTTAGATTGGAAAACTCCCTTGTGTTTCTTGCTTTCAATCTGAAAAATGAAATTTTCGGAGGGGCAAACAACTATGTCCCAACTGAGGAAGAAGGAGTTTCAAAAGGATTAGCAATTAGAAGAGCTCTTGCATCGATGATAGATAAATCATATATGGATAGTGTTTTTCATAATAATAAGTTCAATGTGACTGAAACTCCAATATCAAGATATTTCTCAGATTATTACAATCCCAGTGTAACTACTTATCCATATAGCATCAGTGAAGCAATAAGCAATCTCAGATTAGCAGGATACAATGTATCAACGAATCCAGAGGATTTTGAAACAGAAGCATCTTTCAGCTTAGTAAGTACAATTACAGCATTCAGTTTAGTTACTGGAATATTTGTTATAAACAGGAAACGAACTAAAACAAAGGCGAATTAAATGGAAAGAATAAACGAAATTAAAAAAGTGAACCTAAAAAACATCCCAGTAATTCAATCATTTAGTGGAAGTGGAGCAATAGGGACAATAGTGTCAACATTCCTAATTAAGGCATTAGAGATGGAGCATGTTGCGGTAATTCATTCAGAATCATTACCACCTGTTGCGATAATTAAAGATGGAAAGATAGAACATCCAATAAGATTGTTTCAATCAGAAAAATTAGCTTTACTGTCATGCGAAATTCCTATCTCTTATAGCAACACCCAACACTTTCTCAAAATTTTAGTAGATTATTATATTAAACAAGGAGTATCGCATATAATTCCAATAGGAGGCTTACCTGTTCTAAAAGATCCAGCAAATAATGCAAGATGTTTTGCGATAACCACAAACGATGAAATGCTAAATTTCCTGGCAAGCAAAAGTGTAATGATTCTGGATGAAGGAATATTATACGGGACAGTAGTAGAAACACTAGAATTATGCGACTCAAAGGGATTCAACGGCTGTTTCTCTTTATTAGCTGAATGTGATCCTGGAGTGGCAAGTTATCCAGCTGCTAAGCAGATTTTACTCGAATTATCGAAACTGTTCGATTTCGAATTTGATGAAGATCAATTCAACAATGTTTCTTCCACAATTCAAAGGAGAATAGATGAAAGCGATAGAATGGTAAGAGAAGAAACATTAGATAAAACAAGAGAAAGTCATCTTTAGTCAAACTAGACTGGAAAAAAGGTGAAAAATAGCTCTCCGAATCCCAAAAATCCCTCAAATGCTAAAAATGATGAAAAGCACGATTTTTGTCGATTTTAGAGGTTGCCGTTACAGTCAGAAAAACATTTATATAGTTTTAAGGAGAAAATAATATAGTTGGGGTTATTTAATAATAGACTATCTAAGAGGAAACTGCAAACTGAACAGGAAGAGAATCCGATGCTTCAACCCTTCCCAAGGGTAAATCTCGGGAACTATGGTTGAACCCCTTTTTAGATGGTTTGAACCCCCATTGGGCTTAGTTAAGACCTCCTGAGCCCGAATCCCCCAGAATCAGATGTGTCTGATTTACAGACAACTTCTGTCTGCCAGAA
>JAGLTP010000566.1 GCA_023135215.1 Candidatus Heimdallarchaeota archaeon | reverse complement strand
TAAAAGAAAAAGGGATAGACTTTAAGTTGTCCTATCCTTTGAATTTTGATGATTTTGTTTCTTTTTTCTCAGCTACTAACTAAATCAACCATGGGAATAGTGTAGGGAAATCTGCTCCACCGAAATAAGTGATTGCGAATAGATTCATTATAACCATGAATCCCCAACTAAGAAGGAACCATAGTAATAGAGTACCAGTAGCAGCATATACAGATCTTCGTTCTGAGATACCTCCAAGAAGTACCCATAAACCCCAACAGATTAAGAAGAAGAGTATTCCAAATACGATTATTGCTGCACTGCCCATCACAAGAAATGTAAACCCAAAAACCCAAATCAATGAACAAATAACAGCCATGATTAGGTTTATCCAGCTCCATTTACTTGCTTCGCGTCTAAACATTATTGATGATAGTATAGCTGCTGCGATGTAAAAGAAAACTATGTTTACCAGTATTACTACAAGTGTATGAACATCTACAGCCATGAAGATGTTTTAAAGCAACAAATAAATAAAAGTTTCCAAAGAATGCGTAACATTAACAAATATGAAATCTTATCTTATTATTAATGATCTTCTTTGAAGATAAAGAAAACAAACCGAAGAATTGTTCAATTTGTAAAGAAGCGAAGACTGTAGCTTCAGCCCTGTCAGTTTGTAAGGAATGTTTGAAGAATAATTATGAAGAAAGCCAGATTTATGTCAAACAAGCTCACAAAATTGCGCGAACTAGACTCAATCTTCCAGTTTCCGCTCCCATTGATGGTCAAAATAAATGTGCTTTATGTCATCATAATTGTGCTATCGGAAAAGATGATGTGAGCTTTTGCGGTTTGCGATATAACAAAGATGGGAATTTTATTTCAATGGCCAGCAAAGAAATCGGAGTACTTGATTATTATCTTGATCCTTTACCTTGCAACTGCTGTGCTGCCTGGTTTTGCCCAGCTGGAACTGGAGCTGGATATCCTGAATTTGCAGCAAAGAAAGGTAAAGAAATAGGCCATCATAATCTCTCCATCTTCTTTTACGGATGCTCATTCAACTGTCTATTTTGTCAAAATCAAAATCATAAAAGTGTAAAAATGGGTTCCAAAGTGTCTACAGAAAGACTTGTTGAAGTTTATAAGCAAAATAAAAGCATTACTTGTGTCTGCTTTTTTGGTGGTTCTCCCGAACCTCAATTTAATTTTGCTATAAATCTTTCAGAAAAAATACTCGAAGTTGCTAAGAAAGAGAATCGTTTAGCAAGGATATGTTGGGAATGGAATGGTTTTGGTAATAGGAATTTAGTCAAAAAAGCTGCTGAATTGTCTTTAATCTCTGGTGGAAACATTAAGTTTGACTTAAAAGCTTGGAATCCTTATATTCATGAAGCTTTGACTGGTGTTAACAATGAAGAAGTTCTGAAAAATTTCGAATTTGTTGGGAAAGAGTTCTTCACTCAACGTCAAAACCTACCTGTTCTGAATGCAACTACTTTACTTGTACCAGGTTATATTGATGAGGATGAAGTAGAAAATATTGCTTCGTTTATTGCATCAATTAATGAAGATATTCCTTATTCACTACTTGGATTTTATCCACATTTCTGGTTCAGTGACATGTCCTTAACATCAAGAAAACACGCTGAAAGATGTTTCAATGTAGCGAAAAAACATCTTAATCATGTTAATATAGGAAATAAACATCTTTTGGTTTAAGGTTCGATTTTAAAAAAATGGCTTAAACATGAATTTTTGCAATCACTATTTCCAAAACCAACAATTGGAAATAATCCCTTCATTTTCTCAAGTCTTCCAGAGATTAAGCATTCCGATTTCTCATTAGGAAAAGCAGCAACGCTGTAAACTGTACAACATTCTGTACTTGTGATTTGATCTATGTGCCAATGCTGTTTTTTGTTTCTTCGTAGGTGTCGATGAATTCTAGATGAAAGACCTCCTGCTCCAAAAGCACTACCTACATATATGTAGAATCCTTTTTGAAGTGTCAGAATCCTTTCTCTTATTCTAATTTCCAAACTGTTTGTTAGCTCTAAATAGAGAAGATAAGTACCATTAAGATCCTGTGTGAATTCAATAACTGCTCCTCGTAGAATAACTATCCCTCTTCTAGTTTGGAAGCTCTTTCCCAGCTGCTTAGTGCTTTTTCCATATCACCTAAATCCTCATAAACGTCTCCGATCATCTGGAAGAGCTTGCTACTTTCAGGATTATATCTAAGTGATTCTTGTAAGTATTTTAGTGCTTTATCATTGTCTTTTGAAGCCCAATATAATGATGCTAAGGAGAGAGATGCATCTTCAAAACTTGGATCACGCTTTAAACACTCTTCATAATTTGTAATCGATTCGGCTATATTTGCGTCTGCTGCATAGATTTTCGCAAGATAATAATACCCTAATACATTGTCAGTATCAATTTCCAAAACCTTTTCAAATGCCTGTATTGCTTGAGGAAAATCTTGTTTTGCTTCATTTGTTTTCCCTAATTGAAACCATGCTGGAATACTGGAAGGATTTGCCACTGATGCTTTCCTAAAATACTCTTCCGCACGATCAAAATTATCTAAATCAAAATAAACTTCCCCTATTTGGACTAGTATTTTTACATTTGTTGGTGATAGTTCCTCAGCTCTCATCAATTTATTCCAACATTCGATTTCGTTCCCCATTTTTTGATAGATGGAAGCGAGTAAGCTTAGCACTAAAGCATCCTCCTCATAATCAAGATAGTTCAATAAAGATTGTGTAGCTTTAACATACTCCCCAGTTTGATAATATAATCTTCCTAATTTGAACCAAATATTGAACCTTTTGGGATCAGCTTCTGTAACCTTCTTCCAGGAAATTTCTGCTACTTCAAAATTCATTAGAGCAAAGTATGTGTCACCCATTAATTCCAAAGTATCTAGATTTTCAGGTGCGAGCTTCAATGCTCTTTGTAGGTAACTTAGAGATGTCTGAGGATCATCCATCATAAGGTATAATTCGCTTAAACTATTGAAGAGCTCATAATATTCTTCAAATTCAGATATTCTTGCTTCCATTTTATCTATTGCTTCTTGAATTCTGTTTTCTATTATTAGATCTTCTATACTGTGAAGTAGTTCTGCAAGCTGAGGGTTATTAGACATTGTGAAATATCTCAGTCTAATCCTTAATAATATTTTGTAAATAAACTACTCTTCTAGGAGGATTAAGAAAGAGTTTAAATTATACGATGTTTAAAATTAATATTGATGTTCCAAGTTATTACCCGTCGTGATGATAACATTGGGTATCATATTTATCTATCTGACATTCCCACTGAATTGTCAGAAGACTCAATTGTTTTTATGCCTGAATTATCTACTAAAGAACATCATCATATTAAGTATGTTTCAAAATATACTCATCAATCGGGTAATATCATTGTAAAGCTAGTAAGAAGCGATGGAAATGATCCTTTTGGAAGACCTAAGTCACTCTCTCATAGTCTTATAATTCCATCTGAAGAGTATAATTTCAATTCGTTAAAGTACTATTCTTATCCTATGGTAGAATTAGGTCTTTTTGACAAAGCAGATACAGAACCTGGATTACTCGATTCAAGTAATTTTAAGAAAACCGAAAATAAGATTCTTGAGAAAATAGATGCTAAAATATTAAGAGAAATAATTGTTGCAGCAATGATTGAACCTAAAGTAGTTTTGCTACCAAATCTTGAAACTGAGGATATAACAAGTTTAGCTAGTTTGATTGATAAAGCAATCCCCTATGAAGCTTCATATGATTTTTCTTTGATTACATATTCTGATAGAAGTTGCAATCAGTTTCTGATTCATAATGTTTTATATTTCTTTTCAGGAGAAGATAATATTCAAGAAAACATTGATGTAAAAAATATAAGCTCAAAAGTTAAGGAAATTGCAAAAGAAGAGAAGGATTACTTGGATAACTATATTGAAATGATTATCCAAGAAGATTATGAGAAACTTCTTCAAGAACATGCAAAATGGGTAATTGGTATGAATTATGAAAATCACAAAGAGTTACAAAAGCTTTTTACAAAAAGATACCAGCTTGATATCCCCTTCTCTAGAAGAAACAAATTTCATGCTCAACTTGTGAAATCTCTATCAATATTTTATACCTAAATAAATAGGGTCTTTCGATAATCGAATAAGCAAATAGGTTTCTAGGTCCTTTCTAAAGTTTAAGTTTATTATATTTCTGCACTACATCTAGATACATTTCATTACATTTCTCTTCAGATAATTCCATGATCCCTTTTTCCATTCTAACTGAAATTCTGGTTATTAGTTCTTTTAATTTATCACGAAACTCAACTATTGGGAGCGTATAATATAGATATTTATACCCACCTCTTTCTAAGCTTACTTTTTCTTTTTTTACAGCTCCAACATCCATTAATCTTTGAATAGATCTTACGATTGAAGCTCTGTCTTTTTTGATAATTTCAGTGATTCCCCTAACATCAACTGGTTTATTATGATTAATACAAGCTAGTACTTCTAATTCATTCTCAGAAAGACCAAAAAGAGCTCTAACAATATCAAAACAAGTTATGTCATCAGAATCAAAAGAAGAAAGAGGGAATGACATTATATCCACTCTAGAAAGTATATACTACATCAGCTTCGAGGGATTCAGTTACTAAGAACATTCCTCCGACGATATCATCAACTTCTTCAATGAAATCTTCACGTGTTAAATTATACATTTCAAGTACAGGACTACAAACGTATATTTTTACACCTACTTCTTTAGCATCACGTAGAGTCTCAATGTAGGGATTCTT
>JAGLTP010000565.1 GCA_023135215.1 Candidatus Heimdallarchaeota archaeon | reverse complement strand
AAGGGATCTTTTGACAGCTTCCAAGCAACACAAAATTAGTATTGAACTATCGCGTCGAAAATGCCCTAATTGTGGAGATTTCACTCATAGAGTATTATGTACCAAACGCAATATACCCCCTTCTATAGTGAGATACTGCCAAAGATGTAATGTGCAAGTAGATAAAGAAAAATGCCCTAATTGTGGAAGAAACACAGATGGATATAGTCGCGTTAATTATCCACTCGAATCGAGAGTAAGGGAGATAAGACACAATCTAGGCGGCCCCTTACCTCAGAAAGTGAAAGCAGTAAAGAAACTTATGAATAAAAATAAAGCTCCAGAATTACTTGAAAAAGGGATTTTAAGAGCAAAACATGATGTTTTTGTATATAGAGATGGAACCATCCGTTTTGATGCAACAGATGCAATTTTAACACACTTCAAAGCAAAGGAGATAGGTGTTTCTATTCAACAATTACACAGTATTGGATATACAAGCGATATGTTCGGAAATCCTTTAGAGGATGATGATCAGATAGTTGAGCTAAAAATACAAGATATAATACTAAACATTGATGGTGGAAACCATTTAGTAAAAATTGCAAAGTTTATCGACGAGCTTCTCGAGAAAGTGTATAAACTACCTAAATATTATAATGCTAAGAAACCTACAGATATGATTGGCAACATAATAATAGGTCTTGCTCCACATACTTCAGCTGGAATTGTAGGACGAATTATAGGTTTTACCAAAGCTAAAGTGAACTTTGCTCATCCATATTGGCATGCAGCGAAACGTAGAAACTGCGATGGTGATGAAGATTCAGTTTTACTTGCTCTTGATGCATTTCTCAACTTTTCCAAAAACTATCTCCCTGAAATTCGTGGAGGGCAAATGGATGCACCATTAATATTAGTAGCAAATCTAAATCCACACGAAGTTGACGATGAATCTCATAATGTGGATACATGTTCAAAATACCCTTTATCTTTCTATGAAGCTTCTCAATTGAGATCCCCACCCAAATCTGTTATTCCCCTGATAGATATGATAAGTAATAGATTAAATGATGAAAGTGCTTACGAAGGTTTTCTATATTCTCATGAAACCCTTAAAATCTTCGATGGTCCTGAATCAACGACCTACAAGAACTTGAAAAAAATGCAAGAAAAAGTAGATGCACAACTTAGTGTTGCGGGTTTGATTAAAGCTGTCGACATTCAAGATGTTGCAACAAGAATTGTTGTAAACCATTTTATACCTGATCTTATTGGAAATCTAAGAAGATTCGGATCCCAGAAAATTCGTTGCACAAAGTGCAATAGAACCTATAGACGAATACCCTTGGTAGGCATCTGCACAAATTGCAACATGCCTAATTTAAACCTAACAGTATTTGAAAAATCAGTTACAAAATATTTCAAAATGGCTGAAAATTTAGTTAATAAGTATCAACTTTCTGAATATTTGAAGAATAGGTTAGCAATAATAAAACACAATTTTGACTCATTGTTTGAAGGTCTT
>JAGLTP010000564.1 GCA_023135215.1 Candidatus Heimdallarchaeota archaeon | reverse complement strand
AATAATTGTGCACTAAAATCAGCTCCTCCAAAAACAATTACTTTCTCACTCTCAGAATCGTAAGTCATAGCATGACCAACTCTTCCTGCTGGATTCGAAGCAGGAGTCATATTTACCCAAGTATTAGTATTATAATCATATGCCCAAGTATCGTTATAATTTATAGCAATTCCATATGGGTTAAAATCTTCATGTGAGCGTCCTCCAAATAGGACTACAACATCCGATTCTGAATCATAGGCTAATTTGTTAGTATGTCTGTAATCTGGGCATGTTGATGGTTTAGAGTTTATCCATTTGTTTTCATTATAATCGAATATCCAGGTTTGATTTGAGCCAACATGGTCTTTGCGAGCTCCTCCATAAGTAATGATTACGTCACTTTCAGTGTCATAAGCTAAACTAAATGTAATACAAGAGTAAGGTTTTCCTTCGGTACTTAATTTAGTCCAGATATTCTCATTAAAATCATAACTCCATGTGTCAAATTCCCAAGAGTTAGGATCTCCAATAACAGTTACTCCTCCATAAAGAATAATTCTATCATTTTCGGAATCAAAAGTCATTTCATGTGCTGTTCTAGCAGAGGGTGTTTGTGCTTTGATTTCAATCGATGAAGCAATAGATAAGAATAGTAAGAAGAGAATTATTAGGTTCGTTTTAAGTGCGATATTTTTTTTCTTTGTTTTCATTTTATCAGCACTTTGCTTTTTTAGCAATTAATATTCTCCTCAAAATACATGAAATATTGGTGAAAAGAGAAATAGAACTGTTCTATAACCATTATTGGAAATTTTTTTTCTGTAACTACTCAGCTTCAGTTGGTTCGATTATTTTTTTCCCCTTCTCTGTAATGAGAATTTTATATTCCCTTCCCCATCTCTCCTTTGTTATTAGGTTGTTCTGTTCAAGTGGGACAAGATTCCTTGATGTTTTCGATTTTGTAAATCCTGTTTTTTCTATTATTTCCTTTTGTGTAATTTTTCCTTCTGCTTCAACTAGTATTTTTAACAATAGTTTCTGATCATCAGCTAGAAAAGTAGTAACAGCTTCTTTCAAAACTCTCTTCTCCTTTCTTTTCATGAACCAATAGACTCCTGCTGCACCACCTATTAGTCCAAACAAAGGAGCAACTACAGCAACCCATATGGGAGTATTTCCTGCCAATGGTTCATCAAAGAATACAAAGAAAACAAAAGAAGCAACTGGTTGAAACTCTTCTATTTCCCAAAAGAGATTTGTTCTATGTTCTTCTGTAACTTCCGTTGCATCTTCTGGGTGATAAGAATTGGAATTCTCAAAATAATGCAGAAAACAGTTTCTTGGTAGCTTTATACAAAGTCTATAGTATTGAGTAAAGTAATTTAGAGAAGGATAATAACTAAAGAAATAGTAAGATTGCTTCCTTGCACTGTATAGGGGTAATTCTGTATTAAGTGTATAAGAGAGATAGAATCTATATGTTTGATTAGTTTCTAAGTTTGCTCCTATATCTATAATAATAGTATTAGTCAAAGCTTTAAATGCGAAATTTAAAGAACTGGTTAAGTTACTAACTTCAAGATTTCTAATGACATTATCAAACTTAAAACTCACATATGAAATAGAATCATTCTGTATATTTTCAATAAGAATGTTTTCGTCTACTTCAATTTCATCAACTTTCTCTAAATCAATTTCTGTTGTTCTTGAATTCACAATGATGGGTTGATCTTGTTGAGAAAAATTATCAGTCTCTATATTTTTATCAAAGCATTCAGCTTCTGTTTTTTTTAGAGAAAATGCTAACATAATCAATAGTAAAATAAAAATTATGGATATGTTAGCTCTTCTTTTCAATAAAAATACGTTATGCTCTTATTACTAAAAAGAATTTCTCTTCTTTAATCACTCAATAATTTCTAAAAAACAGTATAACAAGAACAGTTTATAAATCAGAACTATAGTCTTTTATTGCAAATGAAAATTGAAACTTTTGAGCTTGAAAGGCGTCAATCTTTATGGGAAAATATAGTCGATTATAATTTAACAGAAAGTGGTTTTCATCCTTATACATTAAATGAACTTCTTAATGAAAAACAAATAACACAATTAAGGGATGTTAGAATTGGTTATGGTCAAACTAACGGCTCTATTGAATTAAGAACAGCTATAAGCAACCTTTATCCTGAAGCAGGTCTTGATAATGTTTCAGTTACTAATGGTTCTGCTGAATCGAATTTTCTTTCCATCTGGAGTGTTTTAGATCCAAACGATGAGCTCTTGTTAATGTTACCCAATTATATGCAGATTTGGGGAATAGTTCGATCTTTTGGAATGAATGTCAAACCATTTCATCTTAAAGAAGAGCTAAATTGGCAACCAGATTTGGATCAGATCAAAAGCTTAGTTTCTGATAAAACAAAGATGATAGCTGTTTGCAATCCAAACAATCCTACTGGATCTATTCTCACAAAGAAAGCTATGGAAGAAATCATTGATGTTGCTAATGAAGCTGATGCTTGGATTCTTTCTGATGAAGTTTATAGAGGTGCGGAA
>JAGLTP010000563.1 GCA_023135215.1 Candidatus Heimdallarchaeota archaeon | reverse complement strand
TATAGAACATTTGGAAGAGTTATTTGGCAAAGAGGGTCTGAGACAAATAGTATCGTACAAATTACCATCGATAATGAAAAGAGAATGGGAAAGAATGCTAGGATTAAGTCTAGTACAAGATATTTTAACAGTAGTGTGGAGATAGAAAAATGAATCAGCTTCAAAAAATAATTTGTGTAGGATCAGCATTTGTGGGAAAAACAAGCTTAGCAAGAAGATTCACATTAAACACTTTCATACACAGCTATATACCAACATTGGGAGTATCATGGCTGACAAAAACAATAACATTGACAGAAGAACAATTAAACGAGAATATGACGAAAAAGCTATTTACAGAGGCAGAAACGCTAAGACTCTCAATCTGGGATACAGGAGGCCAAGAGATGTTCACTTACCTCCGTCCTAAATATTACGCTGGTGCCACCTGTGCTATCATCATTTTCGACATCACCAACCAAAATTCTTTTGACGATATCGACATTTGGGTTAACGAGGTCATCAGCAAGTGCCCTGACATCCCTATCGTCATCTGTGGTAACAAATTCGATCTTGTTGACGCTCGTTCTGTTGACAAAGATGCTATTCTCGAATATGTTCGTCTCCGTCGCTTTGATTACATTGAAACTTCTGCCCTCAATTCTCACAACGTTAACCAGTTATTCTATCATGCCAGTCGTCTCTCCCATCAATTTAGCAATGAGCATATTAAATTCCGTGAGGAATATATTCTTTAACAAATTCTCTCTTCTTTTTTAATTAAACAATATTCTTATAAATTTGTAATTTGAGCGCTAGGTATGAGTGAAGAATATTCATCTATTTTATCTGATTTTGAATCTGTAAATGCTGACGAACAATTATCTAAAGTTATTAAAGTTCTTAAAAAGAAGCGAGAGATTTTAGTTTTTGATGAAAGAGAGGTTTTTCTAGGTTATCTAACTCAACGCTACTTAACCAGGCAATCCAGAATACAAGCTGATACCAAGGTTTCGAATCTCATGAAGAAGGTTTCAACTGTGAGTAAAAATACCTCCTTAGATATAGTTGCTAATGTAATTTTGTCTACCAAAATTCAATCTGCTCCTGTTGAAGAAAGTGGAAAGATTATTGGTGTGTTTAAGGATATTGATGTGATTAGACTATCTGCTGAACTTTTTAAGGATCAGAAAGTCAAAGAAGCGATGACTCAAAATCCAATCTGTGTAAACCCTGACACTCCGGTCTCAAAACTGATTGCAATTTCAAGAACAAATAATATTTCAAGAAGTCCAGTAGTTGACGAATCAAACAAACTTGTTGGAATAGTGAGTCCTCATGATGTTTCTGAATTATTACTTGCAAAGTTACCAGGTCAAACTAAAGGTGATAGAGCTGCTGCTCAAATCGACATATTATCATCACCTGTCAGTGAAATCATGACAAAGAACGTTGTTGTTTGCAAAGGAGATGAATTAGTCTTAGAAACAATAAGTAAGCTCTATAAAACAGACCTTAAAGCTCTTGTTGTTATAGATAACGATAACCATCCTATTGGAATTCTTACAACAACCGATTTACTTGAAACTGTTAGCAAACCTCCTCAGGAAGAAGGGTACTATGTTCGAGTAATTGGAGATGTGGATGATGCTGATATGGAATCAGTTATTGAGATGGGAATAGATCTTGTAAAGAAATTTGCAAGTATAATTGGTACATCTGGACAACTATACATCCACGCAAAAGCTGTCCCCAAGAAGAAATTTAGAGGCTCTATACTATATCAAATAAGATTGAGGGTTTCAACAGATAAAGGAAATACCTATGCTGCCCGTTCTGAAGGTTATGGTGTTTTCAGTGCTTTAGCTGTTGCAGTTGATAGATTGGAAAGAGAAATCATTTCCGAACGAGAACTAGAAATTCAACAGATTCAATCTTCAGAAAGTGAGAGATACATTCTAGAAGATCTTGAAGAATTGGACCTTTAATCCTCCCTCTTTTCCTTTTTTGTTTTACTATATGTGTTTGCTATATTTCCGCTGTCATTCCGTTATTCTTTTTAATATCTCCTTAAGTTGATTTTTAATGAGTGAAGAACCTACTAGAAAACGAAGACGTAATTTTGCTATGTTAAATAGGGAAGTAATAAAACCTGGTTATTGTGTTTCATGCGGTGGTTGTGAAGCAGTATGTCCTGTTTATGCTATTTCAATGGAACAATTGGTCCCCAAGCTTGTTAGTGCTTGTATTAACTGTGGTGCTTGTATAGATATCTGCTTAAGATACAAACAAAGAGTTGAACAGCCTGAATACCCACAAGATGAAATTGGTGAGATTCTTGAGTTATATACTGGTAGAACAAAATTAACAGATATACATGAAAGATCACAGAATGGTGGAATTGTAACAACTTTACTAGTTACAGCAATGAAAAAGAATGAAATTGATGGTGCAATTGTAACAACACATGTTAGTGATCTCCTAGGGCCAGTTCCAACATTAGCGCTAAATGAATTGGAAATTCTGAAAGCTGCAAAATCAAAATATACCTTAAATCCAGTCTTAACAAAATTACCTTCCATAAAATTAAGCCATAAAAACAAGGTAGCTGTTGTAGGGTTACCGTGTCATAATGAGACTCTTAGCAATATAATTGAAATGAAAAATCTAGGAGCTGATTTCAGACACAAATATACTATTGGTTTATTTTGTATGAGTAGTTATGATCCTGCTGCTTTTCGTGATATTATTTCTCAAAATCTTGGTCTTACTGCAGCTAATTTAACAAAGACAGATTGCGCTCGAGGAAAATTCTTTTTTGAATCTCCTGAGGGTGTTACAGAAATTAAAATTAAGGAATGTAGCGGAGCCAAAGCAGAAGGTTGTAAGTATTGTATGGATTTTGCTGCAGAATTTGCCGATATCTCAGTTGGCAATATTGGTGTGGGTGATGATAGCAATATAATCATAGTTCGAAACAAAGAAGGTAAAGAATTACTTGAACTAGCAATAAAAGATAATCTACTTGATGTTGAAAAAATCCCAGAAGAAAAATGGCCTGAAAAACTTGCTGCAGCAATCAAATTATCTAATTCCAAAAGAAAAGGTAATAAAACCGTTCCTCCAATCGAAACTAAGTAATTATCTTGTTATCACTTCTATAAGAAGTGTGAATTATGAACAGAGTAGAATTGATCCCATTAGTTCTTCCCATAGTTAAAAGTGGGGATGACATCGGTCAGCAGATAATAGATTCAGTATATGAACTGGATTACGAAATTTGTGAAGGGGATATCTTTGTTATAGCACATACAATTATCTCTAGAGCTGAAGAAAGAGAAATTTACATACCCTCTCTTTCTCCTTCTCCTATTGCAGAAATTATAGCAAGAAAAACTGGCAAAGATTCTTCTTTGGTTGAATTAATTCTAAGGGAAGCATCACAGATTATCAAAGCTCAAAATAACATAATTATAACAAAAACAGTTCATGGATGGATTTGTGCAAACTCAGCTGTTGATCAATCGAATGCTCAACCTAATTGTGCTGTTACTCTTCCAGTTGATTCAAACAAATCAGCGGAAATAATTGGTAAGAAACTGAGTATCCACTTTGATAGGAATATATCTGTTTTAATATCTGATACTCATGGAAGAGCATTACGTAGAGGAGCCATTAATATAGCTATTGGGAGCTATAATTTTTCCGTACTAGATGATGTAGTAGGTAGAGCAGATATTTTTGGTTATGAATTGAAATCCACAATAATAGCTCTAGCTGATGAAGTATGTTCAGCTGCAGAACTTGTAATGGGACAAGCGGATGAAATGACACCAGTTGTAATAGTTAAGGGTTTTGAGCAAAGATCATCGGTAAGAAATATTGAGGAATTGCAATTTGATGATGATAGAAGATTATTCAGATAAGAACTATCAACAAACTTATTATAAACCCAATTTCAGTATCAAATAGTCAATTATTCCAATGTCTGAAGACTTGGAAGGCTGCACAAGGTGTGTTCTCTTGTTCAAAGGAATAAAGAAATCTTATGCGGAAAAAGCAAATGAACATTTGGGAAAAGCTCGCTTAGCTGCTCAGAAGCAGCAATATAAAGATGCGGCTGAAAGTGCAGAAAAAGCTATTGAGATTATACAAGAAGATAGCAATAGAAAACAGATGGATATGGCACGAGCTCTATATTATGAGTTTTTGGGCTTGGATTCAATCAAATATGATAAGGCATTAGAGGCTGCAAATTATTTGGGGAGATCTGGGGGATTTTATCACAGGCTTGGAATGATAACTGAATACCAAAGAGTTTTCGAAAAACAAGCTAAAATTCTTCGAGTTATTGCAAGAACTCATATGTTAGAAAAGAAATTTGTAGACGCAGCTTCCTATTTTGAAAGAGCAGCTATGGCTTACCAAAGGCTAGATAATAAACCAGAAGAAATGGACTGCAAAGCTAAATCTTATATTTCTCGAGCAGCTGCTGAAAGGAATATATCTGGAAGAAAATTGTATCTCAGGAAAGCAGTGGAGCTAATAGAAGAAAAAGGATCAGATGAACCTATTATTAAAGCACATCTTGCATATTATAACGCTCTTTTTGTAGAAGATGAGAAACCTTCTCTCGCACTAACATACTATTCTGAGGCTTTGCAGAATTATCAACTAGCAGGATCTAAAGCTAGAATTGGGGAAATAAAAGAAAAGATGCAAAAGCTAACAGATCAATGAATCGGTTTTAAAAATGCAGTCTTTTTCCCTTTTTACCCTAAGCCATTAAAACAACATTTAAAAGAATCTAAAAGCTAATTATTGTTAATCGTAGATTGGAGGTTTATATTTGGTAAGTATTCTACAAGCTCTTAAAGTCTCAATCCTGTTCTTGTTTCTTGGTTTATTACCTTTACTTATAGCTATATTCTCGTTTGGAGCTTTGCTTAATGGTGGAATTGCAGAATTGGGATTTCTTGCACTTGATTTATCTCAAATAGGTTACATATGGTTCATTGGTTTAATTGCCGGTTTGTTAATCTTCTTCATTGGATTATTCAAAGCAATCGGTGACATAACAGAAGCTGCATTGATAGAATAATAAAAAGAAATTCTTCTATTCTTTTATCCTATTTTCTAAATGATAGAATGTAAATTTCTCAAGAATGCATTTTGCTACCCGATTTTCATGCTACCCACAATGATTTTAAGTGTATGAAATAAAGAATACAAAATAAATGACTATTCAATCAAAGAAATGGAAGATCTGCTTTTAGAGTAGTGAAAAATGATTCAATCTTCACAAGATAAGGAAAAAAGAGAGTCAACATCCATAATCCTAACAAGTGAATCATTTTACAGGAACATTCTAAGTTTCTCTAGTTTAGCGAAAATTCTTTTTTTAGGTATTCTTGGAATAATTGTTTATTTTCTTCTATCGTACGTCGAGATATTTGTTAACTCAAATTATTTTCCAATCATAATTGTACTGATTATTATAATGCTGTTTGTTCTTTGGTTATCAATTGTTTATACTTTTTTTTCCATAACTGCAACAAAATTAGAGCTTACTGTAGTAAAGAAAATTTTCACTCTTTTATTAATTATGGGAGCATTAACTGCATATTTTGCCGTTGTAATAAACAATAAAGCACTTATCTTTGCATCAGTTGTTTCAAGTTTTTTGGAACAGTTTGGGATTGTGACTAATACCATTCCATATGTTCAATTTAATTTCTATGTCTTT
>JAGLTP010000562.1 GCA_023135215.1 Candidatus Heimdallarchaeota archaeon | reverse complement strand
GAGCTGATTAATAAGGACGTTGAATTAGGGTTTGAAAGATTGGAGATGGGAGATTATATTTGTTCAGATCAAGTTGTTGTTGAAAGAAAAACAGGAGAGGATCTAGTCAAATCTATTTTAGATAAAAGGCTTTTTACTCAAACAAAAATACTTGTTGAAAACTGTGCCAAACCTATAATTCTGCTAGAAGGAGATTTCAGTTTATATGGTTCTTCTCTTCATCCTCGTGCCTTAGCTGGAGCCATAACCTCATTAGCAACTGATTTTAGAATCCCAATAATATATACGAAAAATCAAAAAGAATCTGCAGAAATATTATTTGCTTTAGCAAAGAGAGAACAAGAAGAGAGAAAAAGAAGAGTTTCAATAGGCAAGAGAAAAGGTTTAGGTTTGAAGATTCAATTAGAAGAGACAATAGCTTCTTTACCACATGTTGATCAGAAAATTGCCAATCGCTTGTTAAAGCATTTTGGTTCCGTTAGAGAAATAATGACTGCAAAACTTGAAGATTTCTTTGAAATCAAAGGAATCGGAGAGAAAATCGCTTCAGATATAATTGATTATGTTTATTCTAGTTATAATGAAATTGAGACAGGTGAGGAAATAAGGGGGATGAAGGAAGAATTAGATTTTTTGAAGGGAGAACAAAAAGAAAAAAAGTCTAAGAAGCAAGAGAGCGAAGAGAGTTAACTAAGGAATTAATTGCATTTGAAAGCTCTGCTATTTCTTTTGAATCTGTTGCATCATTAAGTCTAGCATTTAGTTTATTTATTTTCTCAAGCATTACGTTTGCTGTATCAACCAAGGTTGGAGGAAGATTGGTAAAATCAAAGGAAACCACTGATTCTGATGGGGGAGCTACAGGTGTTGTATGATTCTTCTTATTGGAAGGCATTTCTGAAGCTGAATCAACTAGAACATAATCCTTCTTGCATTTAACACAAACAACCTTTCCTTGTCTTTCATATAGTGGCTGGAAGCAAGTTGGACATGCTTTGCTGAGCATTTTCCAACCTTTAAGAAGTAAATCTGCCCCCGCTTCAATTGAATCGTCTATTTCAGAAGGTGACATGTGTATGAAAGTGTGAATGTTGTATAAAATTTTAGTTGTCTGTCACATTTCTTGAGCAAAAACTACCTACGTAATACAATCTATAAAAAAGAAGCTTTTATTTTAATTATTAAGAAAAAAGTGAATAGATATGTCCGAAGACATAGAGAAACTGATAGAAACCATTCCACAATTAACTGGGGTAAAGGGTGAAAAGCAGGTAATCTTAAGATTAGAGGATTTAATAACTGAAAAACCGAGAGCAAGTGTAAAAGAGATTGAAGCAGCTTATAGATTACTTAAAATATTGGATAATCAAAAAAAATACCGCTCATATTCAAAGAAAAAAACAGGAAAATAAGCACAGCTTTCTTAGCTTTTGAGCTTTATTTTATTAAGTAAATTAATAGAACACGAAAATTTTACTGTAAATTAACCATTCATTATTCTTTTTGAGTATATGAAGAAATTGTGTTTCTCCGAATTTCCTTTCTCCTACTGTATATTTTACATCAACTCTAACAGAAGCACAATTTCTAAATACATCGATGGAAATGATTTCAAATTCTATATCCCATTTGCTCATGTCGTTGTTTATTTGTTTTTTATAATATTCTTCCATCTCAATCCAAGCATTAGGCCCTTGAGTTTTTTCTGTTGATATAATTTTAAGATCTTTATCCCAAACTGAGAGTATTTTTTTGGAATCTAATTCTTTATTTCCTTCAAAATAAATCTGTAATATTTTCTTAACTTCAGAAATATCATCTGCACTCATGCAAACACCTTCATATATTATGAAGGGTTCTAAAAGCATTTATTTCCCTTTTGATTAGAAATATAAGAAAAGAATGGTGGGAAATGGCGGATTCGAACCGCCGACCTCACGGTTTCTGCACGTCTGATAAGTTTATCAGCCGTGCGCTCTAACCAAGCTGAGCTAATTTCCCTTACTTGCATTTTTCCTTTCTTATTACTTTTAAAAGTTTTTTCTTACACTTCTCTTTTCAGTTAGATTATAGAATAATTATAAATGTTTAAACTTTAAGTTCTTTTGAAACAGTATGATTTCTATACAACACCTTTACAGTATAGTTGAAGAAGACAGAAAGAAACTTTTTGGTTTTTTTAATAAAATAGACAAAAAACATTTTTATGATTCGATTATTGAAAACGTTTGGAGTCCCGAACTAATCTTTCGGCATCTTCTTATGAATGTTTATTGGATTCTTGTGAAGCTTCCTGATGGTTCTGCAGAACCTTCTAAAGTTGCTATCGATCTTGAAGATGAGGTTAATGACCAAGCTAGTTTGGATGAGATTATAGCTGAGTTTGATATTGTCTCCCCGATTCTTAATGAACGATTATCTTCACTAACACTTGAGCAAGAAGAGGAGGATATTGACATGTGGAAAGGCAAAATGCAAAGAAGAATCTATCTAGTGAGATTAATCAATCACGAACACAGACACATAGGGCAAATACAATGGTTGCTTAAACGTTCTACTGGTTGGACTGATGATGAGATATATGGTATATCAGAATAGTTAAAGTGAATTATAAGATGAATTCCGCTGGATCTGGTTCAATAAGACATCTAAATCTTCTTGGATTATAAATATACGATGCATAAATCGGTATCCCTCTTTTCAATGATTTCCATTGGTTCTGAGGTTCTTCTAATCTTAGCGTAGGAATCTCCTCATAATTTGCATTAAAGTCCCATTTTCCGCCCTTCAATCTATAATAGCACTCTCCTTTTGTTCTTGCATAGTGTTCAGTCATCTCTTCTACATCTGAGGCTCTCAATCTAGATATAATATTCTTCTTTTCACTTGGGTTAATGATAGTAACATTATAGGAAGGTGGAATTACAATTAAATCAAACTTTTGCGCTCTGATCATTATCGCTTCTTTGATTTGCTCATGCTTCTCTCTAGGTTGTTGTAAGAAGAATTCTGCATATCCTTCAGCCATCTGATAAATTTCTGGGAATCTAAAACCATTTTCAGCTGTTGACCTTTGGTAACTTATAGTCTTATTATATTCTTCTCCCAAAAAACCTGGCCACATCACAATTATATCAAATTGAATATCTAGCCAAAACTCTTTATCTTCTACTTTTTTGACTTCTTTGTAGAGTCTATAAACCTCTTGTTTTTCTTCATTTCTCTCCCAAGTTTGGTTTTTCACAAAATTCTGTAAATCCTCCTTCTTGTAGGAGAGGATGTTTTTAACATCGATTTCGTTTGAATTATAGCCGATTTCTTCCTCTGCGCTTTCTATTGGAAGACCAATACTTTCGCGTATATCCATCATGATCTTCTCATGTAAAATTTTACGTTACATTGAATAGAAATAGTCTTCTCCTTCCTCAGTAATCTTCCAAGTATCAACTGTACCTACTTTGAATTTATTCAGATGTCCTTGCATCGTTAAATCATTCATTATATCTGTTAATAATGATTTTTCCATCAATGCCCCCCGGGATTGATAGATGTCATTTAGCTGAAACATAATATCTGAAAACGCAAGACCTCTCTTTGCTGAAACAAAGATATCTAACACATCAATTATAACTTTCTCCTTTTCCAACATGTTACTCAAATAAACTATTACTTTCTCTTTCTAAAATTTTATGCAAATTGGTATGAAACCAAAACTAATATTAGCGAATTAAATTTGTTTATCTAAGGCGTTGAATTTAGGAAATAATGATATTTATCTGTTTTTCCATTCAATAAGAGTTACAAAGAGGGGATGAAATGTCTCATCAACAAGAAAACGAAGAAAAAAGATCTTCAATAGAACGTTATATGCTCAAACATAATATTGAGAAACTAGAAGCAAAACGTAGCTTTAACATGTCAACAAGTTTGGTTACGCTATACATTCCCCCAGGAACCAGATTGTCAGACACAAATGCACAATTAAGGGATGAATATGGAACGGCTACAAATATCAAAGACAAAAACACTGGAAAAGCTGTACAAGCAGCTATTTCCTCAATTATGTCAAGAATTAAATCCATAGCTGATTCTGGAGAAAACGGTATAGCCATTTTTTGTGGAATCACTCAAGGTAATAAAGTAGAATTCTTTTTGATTAATCCACCTGATAAAATAGGAATTAAGCTCTATTTATGTGATTATGTTTTCCACGTGGATCATTTGAAAGAAATGATGGAAAGCAAATTAAAGTATGGTCTAGCTTTAATTGCACGAGGTGGTGTTACTTTAGCTGTTGTACAAGGTTCTCGTTTAGATGTTATTCGTGAGGAGGAGTCCTATGTTCCAGGTAAACACAAAATGGGAGGACAATCCCAAGCACGTTTTCAACGTTTAACAGAAGAAGCAGCTCAGAGATGGTACAGTAAGATTGCAGAAATGATGAATAAAATCTATTTGGAGGATCACCCTGTTGAGGCAATTATTGTAGGTGGCCCCGCTTTATCAAAAGCAGAATTCTTAGAAAACAAACAGATTGATTATAGATTACGTGATAAGGTTATAGGAATTTATGATATTGGATATTTAGGAGACGTTGGAATTAGGGAATTACTTGACAAAGCTAAAGATAAATTATCAGATTTTGAGCTTGTAAAAGAAAGAACATTAACAACGAAATTCATGGAGCACCTTGGAAAAGACACTGGGCTTGCTACTTACGGAGAAAAACAGGTTATGGATGCTCTTGAAAAAGGTGCTGTAGAAACAGTTTTGGTTAGTGAAGAAGTTGATCGCGTAAATATTGAATTAAAATGCGATGGGTGTGAGTATACAAAGACTGAATCTGTTAAAACTAAAAGCTACAATGATTTTGTAAAAAAACTATCAGAAAGAAAGTGCCCAAAATGCAATGAATCTAAGCTATATATAGAGTCAGAAAAAGATCTCATAACTGAATTGAATGAGCTTGCAAAAGATACTAGTGCAGTTATAGAGGTTATATCGACCACTCATGAAGATGGTGCAATGTTATTCAATGCTTTTGGTGGAATTGCAGCAATACTGAGATACAAACTTTACGAAAATTACTAAATATAAATTAAAGAAGAGAATTGTTTCTCTTTTTGATTATTATTTTCTACGTTAGCCTTCGACTATAGTTCCAACGGGTTCCCCTTTTACTGCTTTTAATATATTTTCAGGAGAAGCACCCGATGTAAATACTAATTTTATTTTCGAGCGGTTTATTATTTCACAACCTACCATGTCAAAGAGATCGTATTTTCCAGGTTCTTCTACTTGTTTACTGATTATTTTAGTTAATTCTTCAGAGGTCATTTTGTCTATTGGTTTTGCATCTTCAAACTTGTTCGGGTCTTTATCGTAAACTTTGTCAACATTTGTGAGATTAATTAGCATATCTGCCCCCCAATATTCTGCGAGTAACGCAGAGACTGCACTTGTAGACTGTCCAGGCTGTAATCCTCCTGAAACAACAATCTTTCCTGAAGATAGTGCTTTTCCTATTTCTTCAAAAGATCTAGGAACAAGTAAATATGCTTTATCTTTTAAGGATGCAATAATCAATAAAGCATGAATTCTTGTAGATTCAACAGCTAATATATCTTTGAATGTTGTAACATGTCCGAGAACATCACTCGCTTTAATTATAACACGAGCTAATTTTCCTCCTCCCACAACTATAGCAATTTTGTGTCCTTCTTCATATAGTTCATTGATTACATTTACTATGCGTTGAATTAAATCTATGTTCATAATCATGTTTTCTTTATAAAGAACAGACCCACCGAATTTTATTACAATCTTCTTCATAATTAATCGCTAGAACCTATTATATCTAATCAGTAAATAATATTTTCTCTTTGAACGCAAAAATAATACGCTTTTAATACATTCAAACACAGTTCAACTAGAAGAGAATCTTTTTTAATAAAGCTTCAAAGGTGCAGACAGAAATATTGGAGATTCAATAATGAATCTAAAGCAGAGAAAAACTATTAGTAAAGTATTCACCGGTGATTTGAAGAAAGTAACTGTAGCAGGCTGGATTCAACAAGTAAGAGATCTTGGAGGATTAAGATTTGTTCAATTGCAGGATAGAACAGGAATTATCCAAATTGTTTTACCTAAAAAGAAGGTGTCTCAGGAAATTTTTTCACTTGACTTACAAGAAGGCGATATAATTTCAGTGAGTGGCGATGTAGTAGATAATAAGAGCGCTCCAAAAGGAAAAGAAATTCTTCCTGCTAAGTTAGAGATAATAAATAAAAGAGTCCAGGAATATCCTATCAATATCACAGATAAGATAGAAACGAATCCAGATAAAAGATATGATTATAGATTTCTAGATTTACGAAATCGTAAAGTGGCACAAATATTTGAAATAGAAAGTTGTGTAGCTTATGCAATTGAAGAATACTTTAGGTTAAATGATTTTCTTCAATTTTTCTCAGCAAAGATTGTTGGTTCTGCTACAGAAAGTGGAGCTAATGTCTTTGAGATAGGATATTTTGATAAAAAAGCATATCTCGCACAATCTCCACAATTTTATAAACAAATGATGCTCATGGCAGGTTTTGAGCGTGTATTCGAAATAGGGCCAGTTTTTCGCGCTGAAAAACATCATACAATTAGACATTTGTGTGAGTATACTTCAATTGATTTTGAGATTTCTTTCATAGATAATCAAAGAGATGTTATGAAAATTTTACAAGAAGCAATAACTTTTGCTTTGGAAAGAGTACAGAAAGAAAAAGCAGAATCTTTAGAAGAACTCGATTCCAAAATCGATCCTCAACCTAAAGAATGGCCTATCATAACAATACCCGAAAGTAATGAAATTTTAGAAAATGAAGGTAAAAAACTAGATCTTTATGATGATCTAGATGCTGAAGCTGAAAAAATTATTGGAAAATATGTTAAAGATAAGTGGAATTCCGATTTTGTTTTTGTTGACCTGTACCCCTGGGATGTCAGACCCTTCTACACTATGAAGGATGATGATGACCAAAGATTAACTAAATCATTTGATTTACTTTATAAAGGTCAAGAACTTACTACAGGAGGTCAAAGAGAACACAGAGTAGACATATTGACAGAACAAGCAAAGGAAAAAGGGTTTGAAATAGCACATATTGATAGCTATTTACAATTCTTCAGAAATGGAGCACCGCCCCATGGAGGAAGTGGAACAGGCATTGAGAGATTCGTTCAACAAATACTGAGTCTACCAAATATAAGGGAAGCAAGATTATTACCAAGGGATCCTACTAGATTAAAGCCTTAATTGAGATTCATAAATTAAAATCAAAATGAAAAGTTTTAAAAAATAAACAAAAGTCTCTATAGTAATTACAAACAATAAACTACCGTGCGGGGATAGCCAAGCGGTCAACGGCGGCGGACTTAAGATCTAGCTGAAAAGCAAGAAAAAAAGGGCTAGAAAAGTCATCCGTTCTTTAGTAGTTCGGGAGTTCGAATCTCCCTCCCCGCACCAAATCTGTTTTTTTGTTATTTTACTAAATTCGATTGCAATGCTTAAGCTCATTGGTTTAATGTTTTTACTTACTACTTACAAGCATCTAACTCAATGATTAAAAGATTATCCTAATTGTTTAAAAAAATGGTTAAATAAAGGGGTGGGATAAGTATCTTGATGATTTAAATGTCGGAACATGAATACAAGATGTATAACGAATTGCTTGATCTTCTTGAGAAAAGATACAAAGCAGATGAGATTGATAAAGAAAATTATGAAGAACTAAAAGAAAGATACTCAAAGAAACTTGAGGTTGCAAAAGAATTCGCTGAAAAACAAAAAGATTCTCCCAGGATGAAAACTTCTGGTGCTCAAACTATTTCTGATACTCTTGCTTCATTTGCAGGTTCAGTAACCATTAATGGTGGAGATGTGGGAAGAGATATTCGAGTTGCAGGTGCAGCTAAATTCAATGATGATATTATTTGTAAGAATTTGAAAGCAGCAGGTTCTATAAAAAGTGCAGGAAATATAACTGCTCATGGTGATGTTAAAACCTCTGGTTCATTCAAATGTGGAGGTTTTCTTCACGTAGATAGAGATGTAAAAATTGCAGGAAGTTGTAAAGTAGACCGTGAAGTAATAATCGGCGGAAAATTAGGAACTTCTGGAAGCTTCTCATGCGGAGGGGATCTACAAGCTGAAAATGGTATTAGAGCAGCGGGTTCTTCTAAAGTTGAAGGTAATATGCTTTCTCAAAGTACAGTTTCACTTGCCGGAAGAACACAGATTGCAGGTAATCTAGTTGGTGAAGATGTCGGTATTAACAAGGATGTAATTTCACACAGATTAAAGAGAAGCAGACCTTCTATTGTTGAAGGTAGTGTATTTGGAACAAAGGAAGTTATACTAAGAAATACAATTGTTGAGCAGGATGTCAAAGGTCTATTTGTAGAAATAGGACCTTTCTCTGAAGTCAAAGGCACTGTTTTCTATGTTGAAAACATAAAAGTTGATAAAAAAGCAAAACTAACAACTGAACCAGTTCAGATAAGTATTGATCAGTTAAAACTTTAGACTTGCTTTACCCTCTAAACAAAATCTTCTTTAATCTCTTTTTCTTTTTTTTTTTGATAATTAATGTTGAACAAACTTGGTACAGCTCTTAACAAAGCAATTACAAAGATAATCAGGGGAGGACCTCCTGATAAAAAAACAGTTCAAGAACTAAAGAATGAAATGTTAAGAGCACTGCTTGAAGCTGATGTCCAATTTGATTTGGCTGCTAGTGTTGTTAATGAAGTAGAAAGAAAATCTTTTGAGAAAGAATTACCTGATGGGCTTTCTCGAAAGAAAAGTGTTCTCTCAATCATTCATGAGGAGTTAACTAAATTTCTGGGAGATAAAGCTTATCCCTTAGAACTTCATCCTGATCGACCTACACTAATTGAACTTGTTGGTATTCAAGGTTCCGGAAAAACAACAACCACAGCAAAACTCGCGAAATATATAAAGAAAAGAGGGAAGAAAGTTGCTGTTGTTACAGCAGATAATTTTAGACCCGGAGCTTACGAGCAACTTCAACAGTTATGTGAAAAAATTGATGTTCCAGTCTATGGTGATCCTGAAAACAACAATGCAGTGAAAATTGCGGTAGATGGTGTTAAAAAATTCTTAGATAAGAAATTCAATGTAATAATCATCGATACTGCAGGTCGTCACAAGGAGGAAAAGTCACTTATAAAAGAGATGAAAGATATCAGTGACAAAATTAAACCAGATGAAATTATTCTTGTAGTAGATGGCAATCAGGGTCAAGCTGCACATGATCAAGCTTTAGCATTTTCTCAAGCAACAAAAATTGGTTCGATTATTGTCACTAAGATGGATGGTTCTGCTAAAGGAGGAGGAAGTCTTTCTGCAGCAGCAGCAGCAAAAGTGCCTATTAAATTCTTAGCTGATGGAGAGGAGGTAGACGCTCTGGAGGAGTTTAATCCAACATCTTTTGTTGGAAGACTCATAGGAGTTGGAGATTTAGAAGGATTATTAAAAGAAGTACGAGAGATGGATACTCTTCCTTCAAAAGAAGAAGCAATGAGCATGCTAAGCGGAAAGATTTCTTACAGGCAAATGATGGAACTTTTGGATAGTTTCAGTTCTATGGGATCTATGAAACGGATGTTATCCATGGTTCCTGGGCTTGGAATGTCGCTCGATGAGGATATGCTTGACCTCTCGAAAGAGAACATGAAAAGATTCAAGGTTATTATGTCTTCAATGACTGATGGAGAGTTAGACGGGAAGGTAAAACTGAGTAGCTCAAGAGTTCAAAGAATTGCCCAGGGCAGTGGTCGATCAATAGCAGAAGTTAGAGAACTTGTAAACCAACATAAAACTGTTACATCACTTGTAAAGCGTATGAGGAAAGGCAGACGTGGTGGTATGCAAATTCCAGGGCTTCCTCCAGGACTTTTTGGATAATCAAGGGTTTTAGTGCGTGAAGTTTTCATGTCTCGATATTACTTTGCTTTGAATTCACCCCCCATTTCTTTCACCAAATCAGACCTTTATTCCAAGAACGAGAACATGATTCAAATCAGCCCATATATCAAAGCAATATCTGACTCATTTTTTTTATCCAATCAGTTTCGTAAGAATTTATATCTCTATTATTGTACCAGTTTCAACAACAAATCCATAATAATAACATTTGATGGCTCATCTTTACGTTATTTAGGTCCTAGTTTCTTTTCAGCTGCTCATCTACTAATCAGAGTAATGAATCATTTAGTTAATTCTAGTTCAAAACAAGGAAAACTAACACCAGGTCTTAATGTTCATAATGAAGAATCAAGTTGGATTTTTGAAAAACGCTACAAAGATAAATGGATACAAATAAATTATTCAAACATACAGGAAAAGCAATTATCCGAATTTTCAATGCCATTTCCCATTTTGTTCTTATTTGGTTTTGATAAAATAAATTCTGAGAACATAGAGTATAAAATATCATGGGGGCCATTGGAAATTGATGAACAGGTTATTCTTACCAATCACTATATTGAGAGTGTGAAATAAATGGATTTACAGGAAAAAACTATTTTTCTACTCAATAACTACTCATTATGTAATTACTGTCTTGGGCGACAATTTTCAAATCTTGCTACTGGTACAACTAATTTCTTCCGTGGAGAATCAATCAAAATCTTCTTAGCAATGAATTTTTCCAAAACTATTTCTGATGATAGCATAGGTTTTCTTCAAGCACTATGTAAATCAGGTTCAGAACATGCTAAGATGGTTCTGTTAAAAAATGAAATAATCCCAAACGAGAAAGAGATATGCTTCATATGCGAAGATTCTCTACAAAAAATAGACGAGCTTGCTGAAAATCTTTCTTTGAAACTTAATTCAATTGAATTTAGTACGTTCCTAATAGGAACAGTAATTCCCAAAGGGTTGTATGAAAGAGAACATGATTTGAAGACAAAATATGATTTACATCAATCCGAATACTTGAAACAGGAGTTTAATAGAGAGGTTGGAAAAAAGCTTTCAAGAAAAATGTCAGTAGAAACAAATTTCAGCAACCCTGAAATTGTTGCTGAAATACAACCCTTTTCTGGTTTTCTGAAATTGAAAGTTCGATCTTTGTATATTTATGGGCGCTACCTAAAATATCTTCGAATCATTCCTCAAACAAGATGGCCATGTAGAAAATGTAAAGGAAAAGGGTGCGAAGAATGTAACAATACGGGAAAACAATATGCTGAATCTGTTGAGGAATTGGTTGAAGCTGAAGCGGTAAAAATAACACTAGGTAACAAAGGTGTCTTACATGGATCTGGTCGCGAAGATGTTGATGCCAGAATGCTTGGAACAGGAAGACCTTTCGTTCTAGAAATTGTTTCTCCCAAAGTTAGAACAATAGATCTCCCCAAATTGGAAAAAGCAACAAATGAACATGGAAAAGGAAAAATAGAAGTGAGGGACTATCGTTGGTCATCAAAAAAGGAGCTTATCTATCTTAAAGGAAGTGCTGAAGAATCAGTTAAGAAATACAGAGCTTCTATCACTCTTAATTCTCCTATTTCAGAAGAAGTTTTGAAGAAAATTGATTCACATTTTAAAGATATAATAATTAAACAAAGAACACCAACTCGAGTTTCTCATAGAAGAGCAGATAAGATTAGAGAAAAAAAGGTTTATTCAATTCTGAGTAGGAAAATAAACGATTATGAAATAGAGCTGACTATTGAGTGTGAAGGTGGATGTTATGTTAAGGAATTAATTTCAGGAGATAATAATCGCACAATTCCAAACGTGAGTGAAGTAATCGGGACTCAAGCTAATTGTAAAGAACTAGATGTTTTAGAAATCAGAGATAGACCCTTTATTTAAAAAATAAAGAGCTTATTTTTTCTAAAACGAAGAACGAAAAGATTAAAAGTTACAGTGAGGGATTTTGCACACTTACAAGATACTATACAGTAATAGGTGAACAATCTATGCGAAAATCCAGAGGTTATCGTCATGGTACTAGACGTCTCTTCAAGAAACATACAAGAAAGAAAGGTATTCGTCCTCCAGACTATTTGTTAAGAGACTTTAATGAAGGAGATATTGTAGATATTATTGTTGATTCTGGAGAACATAAGGGGATGCCCCATAGAAGATATCACGGAAAAACCGGAGAGATTACCAAAAAGCAGGGCAAAGCTTACATAGTATTAATAAAACAAGGAAGAGCAATAAAAAAGATTATTGCTAATAGAGAACACTTACGCTTAAGCCGTTCAGTAATTCAACAGATTAATTAGGATTGTGATTTTAATGCCTAGAGAAGTTCTTGATAAAAAACCAACTACAATTTCAGAAGCGATGCGTATTTTACAGCAAAGAAGTGAAGAATCAGAACTTTCTTACTGGCAACGTGTTGCTTTTGAGCATGCAATGCAGAATGCTCGCATAGAGCCTGAAGAGTCACTAGAAATTCTAACAAAACTACGAAAGCAATTTGATCTAACAGAATTATCAGCATTTACTATTGCAAATATTCTCCCTCCATCTCCTGAAGAACTAAAGGACTTGCTACAAAAAGAACCAAAGATGCTGACAGAAACAGATATAAAAAAGATGTTTGATATTATCAGACCCTTTATCGAGAAGTATAAAAAGGAGAAATAGAGCCTAAATTTCTATTTTTTGATTTAAAGGAGAACAAAAACTTTTTTTGGGTCTTTACTTATTTATGGTGAGAAGAAAATGGTAGACAACCGACGTCCTGAGAAAAATAAGATTCTGGATAAGAGTAGCGAAAGCGATGATTTCATCATTGGTCCAATTACTCATATAAAGCAATCTAAGAAAGTAGAATCTAGAGTATTAGTACTAGATTATTTACCAGAAGGGAAGGGATTTGGTCAAGATAAGCAAAGAGAGCCCATTATTCAAGGAATTGGAACTACATGGTTTACACTGCTTGAATTGATAACAGATAGAAGAGGTTCTTTTAATCAGTTTGATGAAATTGTTTTACCAAAAACTAGTGAAAAATCTCCAATTAAACAAGTGAAACGAAGACTCACAATTAATGATATCACCAATACTGGTTATCAATCCTTAGAAGAAGCAGTATTGAAAATAATCAAGAAGAATGAGAAGAGATTTGTTTCATTCTTTAACAAAGCACAACCTATAACCAATCGGATTCATTCCCTACAATTAATCCCAGGCATTGGAAAAAAGCTGATGTGGGAAATATTGCAAACCAGAAAAGGCATGCCTTTTGTTTCTTTCAGTGATGTCGAAGAAAGGGTAAAGATATCGGATATTTGTAAAATGATTCTAAATAGAGTCTTGCAAGAATTAGAAGAAGACGAAAAACATAGATTATTCACAGCAAGTCCAGAAACTGGTCCAAGAAAATAATATTAGGTTGTATGGTAAGAGTAATGGAATGCTGGAAAACCTCATCTGAACTGAGGGAGTACGTTTTTGATAGTTTAAATGAGATGGAATCTAAACCTTATTACCATAAGGGTCAGAATTTTCTCATAAATGCTAGCATCATAAATTTCCAGGTAGATCAAGCAAATATCACACCTTTAGATACTATTCTTGAGATAGGAGGGGGTGTTGGAAACCTCACTAGATGCTTAGTAAACAGAGCAAAATTCGTTTATGTGATAGAATCCGACAGTAAATTCGCTGGTTTTTTATCAGATAAATTCAGTAGTTCATCAAAGGTAGAAGTTATTCGAGGAGATGCAGTAAAAGTTGAATTTCCCACTTTTACAAAGTGTGTTTCTAATTTACCTTATCAAATATCATCTCCAATAACATTCAAGTTGTTAGGAAAAAAATTCAATGTTGCTATTTTAATGTTTCAAAAAGAATTCGCTCAAAGGTTCTTTGCGAAGGTTGGGTCAAAAGATTACTCCAGACTTACTGTAATGATGAATCTAAAATCAGAATGTCAATATCTAAAAACTGTAAAACCGCCTTCCTTCTATCCAGCTCCGAAAATCGATTCAGCTATCGTATCGGTGAAAAGAAAAGAACAGACTCTAACGGATATGGATTCAGATTTTGATGATTTTATAACACTTATTTTTTCTCATAAAAAGAAAATCCTACGAAGCATTATTACTAATTTATTAAAAAGAAAGGGGCATATTGAACTTAGAAATAAAATTGTAAGTAATGTACCATACTTAGAACGAAGGATTTTTACACTCTCTTTAGAAGAGCTAGTTGATTTGTACAACTTCATCAGAGCTAAAACAGGCGAGGATTTGTGGCCAGATATATTTTCCCTAAATACGAGATAGAACTGGAAATTCCTGAAGATGTATATTTTCCAGAAGAGGATACTTTTTTAATTCTAAATTCAATCGAGGTTATAGAAAACTATAGATTTTTGCTCGAAATTGGTGGCGGAAGTGGCATCATTTCTATTGTTTTAGCTCATAGAAATCCAAAACTCAGATGTCTAATAACTGATATATCTTTGAGTTCTGCAAAAGCAATAAAAAAGAATTCCAGATTTAACCACTTAGAAAAGCAGATAGACGTTGTCTGCATGGATAAAATGCAAGCGTTAAGACAGTTTTGTCCAGATATTATTGTCTGGAACCCACCTTATCTTCCATCAGATGAAGAAACAGATTTATTTTCAATAGAAGATAAGAAAATGCTGATTGGAGGAAAGAAAGGTTATGAAGAAGTCTATGAATTATTCAAATATCTTAAGCAGAATAGAATTAAGACGAGTTTCTACACTTTGTTCTCTTCTCTAGCGTGGAGTAAAGACGAATTACACAAAATGGGAGATAAAGGATTTTCTGTGCAAATCATAGATGAAATTAACATGTTCTTCGAAAAGTTATATTTAGTTAAATCAGAACTTAGTGATGCAGATGCTTGAAAAGAAGATAGAAATCAATTATGATGTTATTATATTAGAGCCTAAAATTGCGGGTAATATAGGAGCTATTGCAAGAATATGTAACAATTTCGACGTTAATAATCTAGTAATAGTATCACCTCAAGTAGATCACCTTTCAGATGAGGCAAAAGCTAGAGCAAAACATTCAGGAAATTATCTAACCAATGCAAAAGTCTTGTCTTCAATTGATGAAATTAGAGAAGATTATGATTTTTTGATTGGTACATCAGCTAAAGCAGGAAGCTCCTATAACGTCTTGAGACAACCAATTTTCCCTTGGCATCTAAGTAAGAATATTATTTTGAATGAAGGCAATTTCGGGATAGTTTTTGGAAGAGAAGATAAGGGATTAACCAATGAAGAGTTGCGGATGTGTGATTTTCTAGTGATGATCCCAGTTCCAGGAAAACACAAGGTGCTTAATATCTCTCATGCTGTAGGTATTATTGTCTATGAAATTTGGAAAGCATCTTTAGAATTGGAATTACAGATTGCTGAAAAACAAACCTCTACCTACAAAGAGAGAGAAGTTCTTTTCGATAAATTCACTCAAATAACTGATATTTTGCCTTATGAAGAATATAGAAAACCCGTAATACAGCACACATTTAGAAATATTGTCAACAGAAGTTTTACAAATAAGGAAGAGATTCATGCTTTGATTGGAATTTTTAGAACAATTTCCAATCAATTATCTACCCAAGAATAGTGTATTAATATGAAGCAGAAAGAATTGGAAATTAAGCTCTCAAAACTTCATAATTTCGAAAATCCTAAAGTTCAATTGGAACAATACCAAACCCCCCCACGTTTAGTAGCCATGATTGCTTGGAGAGCTTTTCAATTAGGAGATATTGAAAATAAGTCGGTTGCAGATTTCTGTTGTGGCACTGGATTATTTGCAATATCTGCTGCGCTTTTGGGTGGATCTAAGGTTATCGGAATTGAAATAGATAAAGAAGCTTTGGAAATTGCTGAAAAAAATGCAGAAATTTCTGGAGTAGATATAACCTTTCTTTGTAAAGATGTGAGAGAGACTAAAACAAAAGTTGATACAATTTTAATGAATAGTCCATTTGGTATTCAAGGAGCTCATAAGGATCAGATATTTCTACTATCAGCTCTTAAAAACTCAAAAACTTGTTATTCCATCCACTTATACCAACAAAAAAATATCGAATTCTTAACCAATTTTATTCAAAAACATAACAAAGAGGTTAAAGAAGTAATAACTGCTGAATTCGAAATACCAAGAACGTATTCCTTCCATAAGAAAAAACATCATATCATCAAAATAGCTATTTTGCGTAGTGCTTAAGGTCTACGAACAGCAAATTCATTTCCGTTGTTCTTTCATCAACTTTCTTCTATATTTGGAATATTTTCTCTCTTTCTCTAAAGAAAATCTAGCTGGTTGAGGAGAGATTACTCTTCCTCCACAAGAGGAACATTTTGTGCTTTCCAAAGTGTATTTTTTACATTCAATACATCTTAAAATTGATTTTGTCATTTTTCTTTCACGTAATATTGTCTATAACATCTTAACGGATGCATTATGATTAGAGAGAGATTTTTCTATATACTCATAAGCTAGTGACATTAATTGTTCAGCTAGTTGATAATCTCTAGCAGATATCATAAACCTATAAACAGGAGACCCTCTTGCAAACAATTCAAGATTTAGTTCTTTTTCTCCTACATCTATTTCTTCTCTTGCTTTAAGAGCATCTTTTAATGCTTTCTTTATCGTATTGATGCCATCCCCTTCCCAACAAATGATTTCCACATCTCTAGTAATTGTAACTTTAGGAATGGTAAGATTCTTTCTAGCAATATCTGTAAGAACCTTTGCCCATTCTTCGGATATTCCAGCATCTGTAAAAACGCTCTCCCCCTTGAAAAGTGATTCCTCAAACGCATGAAATAAACTGCCATAGTATTCATCGCTTGCATCTTCTACTTCTGTACGGGCTATTTCTAAGTCTATTTTTCTTTGTTTTGCTGCCATTTCTAGAAATGTAATTGCGGTTTTGTAATGTTTCCACTCTTCAACTTTGGTTCGTTTTAGTTCATCAGAAACTCGCTTAATACTAATATCAATTTGATTTTCTTTTACCCTCATTACACGTCCTACAACCTTCTTCCCCAACCTCATAACATTTCTAATGTTTCTTACCCAAGTGGAACTGACTTCTGAAACATGACAGTAAGCCTGGAGATCATCATATTCATCTAGATCAACGTAGACACCATGATCGAAGATGCTTTTTACAGTACCCATTACCAAAGCACCTTTTTCCGGAAGGTTTCTTCTACTCATTAAAATCATTACTCTTTGTATTCCCCATATTTAAAAACTTAATTAACCTTAACTTATTTGTGAAAAAAGATATACGTACAATTGGTATTGATGATGCAGCTTTTCAAAGAGAAAGCTCAAAGAATACTTTTGTTTTTGGAGTGATAACGAGAGGATATAATCTGGTAGAGGGGATACTTCGCACAACTGTTATAGTTGATGGATTAGATGCAACAGAGAAGATAAGCAAGATGATAATCGAAAGCAAATTCAGAGATCAACTAAAAGCTATAGTTCTTGGAAGCTCAACCATTGCTGCCTTTAATATAATTGATTTGAAGAAATTATATGAAAGCACTTCAATCCCAGTGATAACTATATTATCCCAGCTTCCAAATGAAAAAGAGGTTAAAGGTGCTTTATCTCACTTAGCAGATTGGGAAGAACGTTATGAAGTTTTAAAACTCAATCCCCCTTTGCAAAAAATGGAATTTAAGAATCAAATGAGTAGGATCTGCAAAATGTATGTTCAACATATCGGGTTTAAAGATGAGAAAGAAGTTAAAGAACTACTTCAATTCACTACTTATTCCAGTTCAATTCCTGAAGGATTAAGAATAGCAGATATGATTGGACAGAGTTTTAAGAACTATGTGATATAAAAACCGAAATCCGTATTTACAAAATTTTATCTACTATACCTAATTTATCACATAAATGATTAACTAGATGAATGAAAGCAGCAGAACACAACTCTTGTTCGTTTTTTTCGTCTTGATTGCTTCTATATTTTAAGTATTGGGTTAAAATATCAATCATTTGGTTTATTGAAAATTTATGCGCTAAATAGACATAACCAATGAAAGCTTCGACAGCATCCCCTAGTTCACCTTTATTCTTCTTGCTTCCAATATAACTCCTCAAAGGAGATTTCTTGCATGCTTCAGCAAGGCAAGAATCCCAGACTTTTACTCCTTGTAGTCTTGATTTAGCTTCAAATATTGAAGCATTGTAGATAAAATTAACAACTGAATCACCAAATTTAGCAAAATCATTGGTTGAAAATATTTCCTCGAATTTTAAGGTATTAATGAAAGATGTGTCCAAAAGACTCCATCCTCTCTTATTCGATTTTTTCTTTACAGGCTTTAATAAAGTCATTTGTTTGTTTTTTTAACCTGTCCAAAGCACTATGAATTGCTGGAATAGGATCTGAAGTTTTTTTCTTCATCTTAACTTGAAAAACAACTGATTCGTAAAAAGATTCATCTCTCCAATATCCTGCAAAATCGACTGCATTATCTTTCAATAACTCTTCTCTTAAAAGATTGAATAATGTATGAGGGTCAGTTTGTTTTATATTCAGTTTTACATATCCTTTATCCTTTTTCAGAACTTTTATCTGCATCTTCTTGCCTCGCTGACTTTTTTCTATCGAATTTATATATTTTTTTAGTTATGAGATTTATTACTTTAATCTCGAATATATATTCTACTTGATGAATTTTGCTCTTTAATATATTGATTTAGTTCTTTCTTTGTTTTATCCTCAGATAATTTCGTAATTAGTTCCTCTATACATTTATCTGGTGCTTCCTTTACAATTATAGATTCATTTTGACGTTTGAAGTAACCAAGCGACAATCCTTTATCAATAATGAATTCAGTTGGATAAGCAGTAACATAGTTTATGGACAGAAGCACTTTTTTCATTGTTTGAGTTCGAATTGACCTTGGAAACTCTTGAATTAAATCATATAGTTCAGATAGAATGTGTTGAACTTCTTGCATACTGGCTTTTGTAATTAGCTCTTGCCCATTAACAAAGGATTCGCTTCCAGAGTGATTTAGAGCAGAACTAATACTATCAATAGAAATAATCTTAGTGCTTATCTGTTGTATTAAGCGAAGATGATGCGCATAAAAACCGTCTTTGTTAGGAGTCATAGATCCAACAAACATTTTACCAGCAGATTTTGCTATATTTACAGATTCAATTACCACGTCTCTCTCTCCTTGAATTTTAATTTTAAGGACACCTTGCTTATATGTAAGTGTAAATTCTACATATTTTAGAGCTGTTGATAACACTTCTATAAAGTGTTCAAGATGTTTTTTATGAGGAAAATTAATGTGGATCTCTTTGATTGTTGCTTTTGCCAAAAAACTCACCCTTCATCTTCATTATTGATTTATAATTTGAAAGCTAAATCTCCGCTTCCATAATCAATGGTAGTTTTCCTTTTCTCAATGTTTGAACATTCGGGACACTTTAATTTGTCTCGACCTATCTTATTTAATCTTGTGCCGCATAAAGAACAAAACGCGAATATAACCCCCAATTGTGATCCAATTAAAGAGCCTTGTAAAGGTATAGTCTTTGCATCCAGAATCTTCCCTCGAACAGCATCTCCGTATCTTAATACCTCGTCAGCTGTTTCTATATATTCCCTAGAAACTTGAGATACATGTAAAATTAAAGTGTATGTTGGATAAATTTCAACGTTATTAATAACACCAACAGCTATTGTTGCCATCTGACGTGATAAATTGACCACACCGCCTATGAAAATATCTCCTATCTTAGGAACGGGTGTTATTTTAGCTTTAGGCATCACTGAAATTTCATGGTGTTCCAAATTTATGACTACATGTCCTGTAACTGAAGCGAAGATGTAATTTTCTGTTGAATAAGTACCAAGACCACCCATGAACTCTTCAGTAACAGCTAGGCGAGTTCCTGGAAAAACCATTTCTTTGGAATCTTTTGTTCTATCATAAATTTCGCTTTTCATTCAGCGTCACATTTTTCTTATTTTGATGAGGGTATGATAATTCTATAAAATACCTTTCCATTCATCACAAGGTTGTCTTCTACTTATCAAAAACTATATATTATGACTTTCAAACTCCACGATAATGGCGACACCTGAATTCGGCACAATAAGTGCAACAAGAATGGAACTACTCAATACTAGAGCTAGAATACGATTAGCTCAGAAAGGCCATGATCTTCTAAAAGAGAAAATGGATGCATTAGTAATTGAGTTATATGCAATTAAGGATGAGGTTCGCCAAGCTAGAAAACAAGTAGAAGAAGAACTATTAATCGCTTATCAATCCTTAGCTAAAGCGGAGATGATTCTAGGTCCAGATAGAATAAGAGATTTAGCATTATATGCTCCTGCTGTTTTGGAAATCAAAACACAAACTATAAGCATAATGGGTGTAAGATCCCCACGTTTTGTCGTAGATGAAATTCAGAAAGATGGTGAGGAGGTATTTTATGGTTTAACCAGCTCAAGTGCTCAACTTGATAGAGCTATAGTTTTCTTCCGAAAATCTTTGAAGACTTTAATGATTATAGCAGAAAAAATGACACTACTTGAGAAACTTGCATTGGAAATTAATAAGACAAAAAGAAGAGTTAATGCTCTGAACTATATTCTTATTCCAAAGCTAAAAGCAACTGCAAAATTTATTGCCAG
>JAGLTP010000561.1 GCA_023135215.1 Candidatus Heimdallarchaeota archaeon | reverse complement strand
GATATAGCACTAACTGGAGGGTTGATGAGTGCAATTTATTCTATGGCTTCTGAAACCCAAAGAGAGAAAATATCTGAATTTGAAATGGTTACCTCTCGAATCATTTTTCAGGAGGAGAAGGGTGACTTACTCTTTGTTTTAACTGTAGATAAGAGAATGGATATCAAAGATACATACGAACTTCTTGGAATGATTTCTAAAAGATTCTTTGAGAAGTATGGTGAACTCAGAATAGATGGGTTAGTTTTAACAGATTTTGAAGTTGATGCCACTGAAATTGTCTATAAGAAACTCTGGTATCTTGATACACAAAAACGGAAATTCAGGATTTGGGACTATCTATCAACTGTTTTTGTAACACTAGCTTTATGCTGGTATACATTGTTAATCTTTGGTTCGCCACCATTCCTAGGAATGCCAGAGTTCAACATTAAGACTTTTGTTTGGGATAATTTGTTGTTTAGAATTGGTGATCCGGTTGGTTTTGTGTTATACCTTCTATTACTGATAGCTGTTATAGCGATTCCAGCTATAGCTGTGTTTTTACTGTTCAAGATCACACATGTAAAAGATATTTTTAGATTCTCAAGAGATTATCTAGCGAGACCAACAAGAGCAAGTTATTCGGAATTGCTTCCAAATTACTTCTTGTTTACAATTTTTGTTTCGTTTCTGATTTATACAAGTTTTATGATCTTCTCTGGAGGATACTTCACTGAATTAACGGTTTTTCCACTCTTTCCAGGAGGTCTATTTCCAGAATTGGACCAACCCTTTAATTTCGCAGAACCTCTTTCTAGTGATGTTCTAGATCAAATGATAATTGGACTACTGACTTGGGCTACTTGGGTGTTTGTTTTTCCACTAATTTACTCACTATTATTAGGAGAGAGAAAGTGGGGTAAAATATACAGAAATGCTGTTTATATAGCTTCTATTGCAATGTTCATCCTAATAATATGCTATATTTTCGCAGGAGTCAAGTATCTTGAAGCTGTAGGATTTCATCCGAGAGATAGAGAGGTTTGGAGATCAGAACAGATAACTGCGCTCTATCAGCTTATTACGGGTATACCTGTGAATATATTCTTCTATGGTTTTCTGTTATACTTAGGACTTGGAGTAAACAGAGTAACTCCATCAAAAACAAGAGTTCCATCTCTTTTTGCTGTTGGTGTAGCAATATATTTGACACTAATAATTCAAAGATTGATTTACTTTGTATTAGTAGTTCCGACGTGATTCTTATATTTGGGGGAGATAACAACCTTTTTCTCTTTAGAAACTTTTATATCAACAGTTTTTAGATAGTAGGAAAAGCAATGTGGTAATTGATGCTAGGGTTTATTGTAAAGTTCTTTTTCCATAATAAGAAAAGGACATTTCAGGCGATAATGACACTAACCTTAGCATTAGTAATATATATCGCTACTGTACTTCTTGTTGGGGGATATGCAGCCAATATTAGTGGTATGGCTTCTATTGTTAGACCATCCAACTTCCTTCTAATTACGGAAGAAGGTCAAAGTCTATCAGAGAGCAGAATCGATTTAGAAGTTCTTAGCTTCTTAGAGGAGTACTCAGAGAATACTCCAAATGTTGATATTATTCTTCCTCAATTGTATTTTGAGGTTTCAGTCGTAGGTGAAACGGGAACGAAAATTAATACACATTTAAGATTATTGAATTTCACAACTTTCGAACTGTACCAAAAACACAGTTACTCATATACCCTAGTTAGACCAGATAAAGATGAAATTATAATGGGACAACAATTAATGAGTATGCTGTCAGCTGGAGTAGGGGCGGAAGTAGAGATCCAAAGCGATATAATCCAATTAAACGAAACCAGTGCAACAGTAGTTAATGATAGTTTCACTGTTACAAATATTATTGAATCAAGTCAAGAATTTGATATTGAAGTACTAGCTTCTATAGATAATTTTGAGTTTAACTCAACCTTGAATTTTGTGTCTTTTATTGAGTTATTTATTTTAGATACCAGAGAAGTAGAAACAATCATAAGTGAAATCAAAGCTGAGTATAATTATCTAGAGCTAACAGAAGAAAAACAAACACAAAATTTCATAATATACGCTACAGAAGAAGTAATTAGAACTCTTACACTTCTAGAAGTACTATTCTTTGTTTTAATGCTGGTCTCAATAACCTATAGCATTTATACTCTAGTTAAAGAAAGTGAAGATGAAATATTCGTTCTACGATCTATAGGTTCAACTAAATATCACATTATTCTGCTCTTTATGATGCAAGCTTTGTTTATTGGAATGATTTCCGCTGTTCTTGCGATTATAGTAGGATATCTAGGTGTAAGCGGAGTTGTAGCTGTTGTATCAGCCATAACGGGTTTACCGTTTATAGCGTTAAATATTAATGGGAGTCTTATAGGAATAATTTTCCTTCTTTCAGTTTCTTTATCCATAGTATCAGGAATTTATCCTTCGATTGAAGCTGCCAAAATTAAGGTAATTAGGGAGGATCTATAGTGGAAAACTTTCTCTTACTTATCGCTACATTTTTCCGCTTAGTCTACCGTTCCGTTATTTGCTACACTTTCCGCCCCATATTCCACTTTTTCAGCTACCTTCTCGACTCTTTTCGTCAATTCTTACGCAACATCTTATTATATAATATTCTTCCAAAGAAAAGAATCCTCATTGCATTTCTAGGCTTTCTCATAAGCTCTACTATAATAACAGGAGGAGCAATTCTCATGGATAGTATAATTGATGCAACTTCTTCTTATCTGGGAGAAAGTGATGACATTCTTGTAATTTCCAATCCTCAAGCTTCTACTCCGTATACCAGCATATTACCTCTTGAGTTAGCTGAAACTGTCAGAACAATACCAGGAGTCATGGATGTAAGTCCTGAGGTTATGACTGCTGCTGTGTTTGAAGATAAAGCAGTTTACTTCCGAGGGGTTGATATAGGAAAGTTTTGGGTGTTTACGGACGTAAGCTATATTGATGGAAAACCACTAGACAGCAATGACACCTATGAAATCAGTGTAGGAGCCAAATTCGCTAGTAGGAATAATCTGGAAGTAGGAGACCTGTTTATAGTGTTCTCCACAAGATCAAATGCAGCGATGGAGTTCAAAATTAAATCAATCTTCGTGACAAATACTCTTCTTGATGATGAGATTATTGCCCCACTCTGGATAGGACAATTCTTTGCATTCGAGTCTTCTAACTATATAACACACATACGTGTTAAAGTTGATCTAAATCAGGTATCAAAGGAACAGGTAAGGGAAATTGTAATTAGCGAATATCAGCTCACTGTGAATATTACAACACCAAATAGTATCACGAATTTAAATGCAACAGTATACATCAGGAGCGGAAAAGGTAATCTAGTCAAAGAAGAAATCATTTTCAATTCCAATTCGATTTCTGTAACTCTTCCATTTGGTGAGTATGAGATACAAGCGGATGTGGAGGGGTTACTCTCTGAACCGCTAGAATTAATCCTAGGAATTGACAGGACAGTTGAAGTTTTTGTTCCATATATCCAGAGAGATCTTAATTTTAGAATAATTACTGATGAAGATGAGCCAATAGAGGGGGCGAAAATAAAGGTTTATAGTCAAGATAGACAAGAAAAAATAATAGGTGCGAAAACATATCGGGCATTTTCTGATGAGAACGGTGAAGCATTTATCTCTGTAAGTAATGGAAGTTATTACGCTGAATTTGATTATGAGGTCTACAGGAAATCGATAACATTTACAACTGGAGAGACAAATAACATAGATGTAGAGCTAATTAGTCGTCACCCATCAATAACTGTAAGAACTCCAAAAAACCAAAGCATTGTCATAGGTAATGATGTGAATGTTTCTATCTCTGCAACGCAAGGATATTCAATTTACTTCTATCCAGATGGTAACTTTGGAGATCTGAGAGAATATTATATAGCTGAAGAAGGAGAAATTCCTCCTCCAGGAATCTTAGTTCCATTTGACGAGGGAGACCATTCCATCACAATTATTGTGTTCAACAAGGATTATCCAGGAAGCGGAGATAAGAGCAAAAATTATGGTGAAACGACAGTATTTTTTTCAGTATCTCATAGTTTTCCTGAGATTATATCATTCACTAATGCCGCTAATGGTACTCATATATCACCTTCATCAACACTATTTCTAAATTCTTCACTTTATTTTAGTCGTAATACAACTTACAAATGGAATAATGAAGCATGGATACTACTTACAGGGTATAATATTAAGAGCCCATCTGAGATAGGTATTCATAAATTGACAGTAAAGGGAGCAACTGGAAATGAAAGCAAAGAATGGGTATTTTTCTTTATTATAGAAGATAGTCCGCAGAAGGTTGGGTTAATTGGATTACCAAGCCATTATCAAATTATGGGAGGGGAAGACCTACAAGTTTGGTATGAGTTTGCTGCAACAATTGCACAATATCGTTGGGATACTCAAATAGACAACCCAATTCCTCCTGATTTTACTATACCAACATCAAGCTTAAACGAAGGTAATCACACTCTATACCTTTCAGTTTACTTTTTGACACAATGGCATAATAGATCATATGATTTGGTTATAGATAATTCTGCACCAAATATTACACTTTCATATGTGAATCAAACAATCTTAGTAGCAGGAAATAATATATTTTACGTTAGCAATGAAACTTTATCGTGGTTGAAGTATTCTTGGGACAAGTTACCTTACTCCTTCGATTATCAAA
>JAGLTP010000560.1 GCA_023135215.1 Candidatus Heimdallarchaeota archaeon | reverse complement strand
TAAGCAATAATAAGTAAACTAAGCATAATAAACCAAGTTAGCCCACTAATACTATACCATCTTTTGTCAATGTTCATTGCTATATCGATTTGTACATTTGCGCTTATAAAAGGTGGTGTTCAAAGAAATTTTAACTATAAGCTTTCTGAATTGGCAGAATTAGGTGAGATGAATTCAAACTCTATGATTTTCAGTTGATCAAGATTGAACGGGAAAGGTTCTGGAAGATTGCTTATATTGTTTCTCCAATCTTTTGTCTCAATTGACCAGGAATTGAAATCTAAAGCGTTAAAAGGTATATCAAACCTCAGAGGTTTATCGACTGGTTGATTATTGAGAATTTGATCTATTTGATCTCTAAACTTCTCATAATAATATCGCTCAGATTCACTGACAATCATAAGTGATTTAGCGTCATTAAATTCATCATCAGCTTTCATAATGAAGAAATCGGATTTAGATAAGTTTCCTAAATGGTACTGGAATAATGATAAAATAGAATAGCTATAAATCGGTACATATCTATTGTTATAAAGCATTTGAAAAACTTCTGCAGCTCGCTCATAATAGTTTTGAGAGAGTTTTAGATATTCATCTTTCTTCTCTTCTCCCCATCTGAATAACCAATATCTAGCAAGTAAAAGAGAAAGTTCAGGATCCCCTATATCAATTCCTTGAGTTTTAATCAACACTTCCATTTTCTCTACATCATCAGCCAGATCATACACATAAGCTCCGAAAGCTATTTTTGCATAAATATTGATCAGATTGAAAGAAATCCCTAAATCTTCTTTTTTAGATCTAATTAGAAGCTCTGAAACATACTTGTAGATTTCCCTTAAGATTTCTTGAACTTCCAGTCTGATAGCTGATTTTGTTAGTTCAAGTTTTTCATCCCTTATATCACCTATATAGACACCATTCTTGTACTGAGTAGTAACTAAATCATGAAGTATCTGATAAAATCGATTTTCTAAAAGTAATGATTTTTGCTGATAGTAGAAACTTTGAATTGTCTCTGAATACTCCGGATGTTTTTTGTACTCTTCAAGTTGCAACAGTGCTCTTGAGTTTTCCATAAAAGCTTGAGTTAGAATCTCTGAAACGTTCTCATTTAGAAATCTAGCATTTAGAAGGTAAAGTTGAGCTTTCAATGAATAAAGAGAAGATTCTGAAATTTTTGTTCTTAACATCCCAAAACTAGTCTCTTCAACTTCCTTCAGATAAGTATGTCCTAGAAGAGCTTTTTCTATCGCATCTTCAAAAAGTTTAAACCAAGAGATGAAATCTTCTTTACTGATAACTGGAACTGTAACAATAAAATTGAACAACATTAGAACTAATAACTGTGCATAATTTGTCGCTGATTTAATTATATCTAGTTTCTCTTTTTTGGTTAAATTAAGTCTAAGAACTGAATCAAGTTGCATATAATCAATCAGAAATGTTAGGTTCTGCTGCTCCTTTTTCAAGAGTTCAGTAATTTGATCTTTTGGAGGTTTTTTTCCATACTCAATAGTTCCATCTAAAGCTGCATGGAGAGTATAGTAGGGATTTAAACCTTTTAATTTTGAGAATAGATCAATAAACGCTGAAAGAGCAGGATATAACATAAATTGAGAACTACAACT
>JAGLTP010000056.1 GCA_023135215.1 Candidatus Heimdallarchaeota archaeon | reverse complement strand
GGTGGAAAAAGTGGGAAAAAAACCTATCAATCAATCCCTGCAAAAAGAGCTTTCTTGGTATCTCTCTACTCTCAAGTATCTTCAAGAAGGGATTGAGATGGTTAAAGAGCAAAGAGAGATTATTGAACTTCCTGTAGACCTTTCTATTAACCTTACTCCTCTCAAAAAGAAGGAGGATTTGATAGTCGTTGCTCGAGAAGCTGAACTCAGTAACGGTATTGGTAATCCCTATAATACAAAACATTTCAGCTTTTCTAAAACAGTTCAGGAAGAGAATAATTAACTTACAGTTTATCTAGATAATGTTAGTTTGTAGATCCTAAGATTGGAAAGAAAAAGATAAGAATAGGAACATAAATTTAATCATATGCCAAAAAGAGCACTCATTACGGGTATAACAGGTCAGGATGGATCTTATCTAGTAGAGCAATTACTAGAGAATAAATATGAAGTATACGGATTTTATCGTAGATCAAGCATTCCACATTTAGAGCGCATCCACCATATACAAGACAAGATTAAACTTATTGAAGGAGATGTGACAGATACTGGAAGTTTAATTAGAGCAATTAAAGAATCAGAACCTTCAGAAATTTATAATTTAGCAGCTCAGAGTTTTGTTGGAACATCTTGGAAACAACCATCAAATACATTGATAACAACTGGTCTTTCTATGCTAAATCTACTAGAAGCTGTAAGATTATCTGATATTGAAACTAAAATTCTTCAAGCAAGTAGTAGTGAGATGTTTGGTAAAATCAGAGAATCTCCTCAAAATGAACAAACACCATTTTATCCGCGAAGTCCATATGGAATAGCAAAAGTTGCAGCTTATTGGATGACTATTAATTACAAAGAGAGTTATGATATGTTTATCGCTAATTGTATAGCTTTCAATCATGAATCCCCTAGAAGAGGAATTGAATTTGTTACTAGGAAAATTACTGATGGAGTAGCAAATATTGTTTCCGGGAAATCTAAAAAGTTAGAATTAGGTAATTTAGATTCAAAACGAGATTGGGGATATGCACCTGATTATGTTTGTGCAATGTGGCTTATGCTTCAGCAGG
>JAGLTP010000559.1 GCA_023135215.1 Candidatus Heimdallarchaeota archaeon | reverse complement strand
TAACAATACATTGGACTATGCTCTATTTCAGTGATGCAATAAACATCTGTATCTTCAAGAGATGGAATAATTACAAAGATGCTTCAATAAAAATAGCAATAAAAGAAATTTGGAAAGTAAAAGGAAGTATTGTTCTTTTTGGAATGTTTATGGCATTCTTTGATGCTATTATAAAAACTGTGCAATATTTTGTAAAGAAGAAATTCTGGGGAAAATGGAAACAGATCAAAGCAGTGAAAATAACATTGAAAGTACTTTATGTGATTTTCTTCCTATTCATACTACTCCTGAAAGTGTTATGGAAGGTACTAAAATTCCTTAACTACTACACTTTGACTATCATAGTAGTTGAAAAACAAGGGTTTGTTAAAAGTATGATTAGATCAGCTGATTTAACGGTTGATTCTGCAGCTGATATTATAATAGGAAAAGCTGGAGTAAATATTGCTAAAGGATTGTTTACAGTGATGACATTTGGTGTCTTTTCAACTGGAGGATTCTTCTTAGGTTACTATTGGTTAGCAGACTTATTCGGTATTGGAACAGGAGAAATTCATGGTATAAGCTATACAGTTATGTTTTCTCTAGCAGTAGCAGCTGTCTTCTTCTTATTTGGATATCTTCCTACAACAGCTATCTTACGACCAATTTCAACAGCATACAAAACAATACTATTCTTCCACATTACAGATTCATTTAGAGGTCATCCTGGAAGAAGAACAAGAATCTCCAAAGATATTCAGAACAAGCTCTCAAAAATCACTGAAGAAGTTATGGAAACATATGATAAGGAAGAACGTCCAACATGGGAGAAAAAAGTAGAAGATACTGAATAAATATCCTAATTTCTCTTTTTTTTCTATTTTTTTGTTTTTACTATTTTTTGATTGCTCATCTAGTAAGTTTTTTTAATCCGAAAAAATAATTACATTTCAGAGAGAAAATGTCTACACACCCAACTCGAAGAAGCTTAATAGGAAGTTATCGTTATAGTGTTGTCATAAAACCGGAAGAAAAGGAATTTAGTGACACTATGAATGGGTCTTTAGATTTACTTGATGGAAAGCATGTTATCGAGACACATAAATTTTCATCATTTGAACAATTGACAACAACAATTATCAATTTCTGGGAGAAAATGTTGGGAACTGATGTGAATGTTCACAGATTTTCCAATTGGCTATCAGAATATTTTTCCGATATTGGGATTACCAACGTCAATTTCTATCAAATGCTTGAAACAGTAAGAAGTTTAGGTCAAGGTGTAGCTCTACATTCTTCAGGTTTTAAAATCAGAGAAGCAAAAGTAGTAAGGGAACCCTTGGAACCAAGTAAACCAAAGGGCCTTCCTGCTGAAATTGCTGATGGCCCCATAGATACTCTAGTGAAACCAAGTGAGATTGTAAAACCAGCTGAAATAAGCTCACCAGTAAGAACAACTTTACAACCTGTCAAAAGGGAGGTAAAGGAAGTTGAACCCAAAGAAGCTCCTCCAGATGACACTCTGCTTAAACCAAGTGAAACTTTACAGAAAAAAGAGACTGTTTTTGATATAGATGAAGATTATGTCCCTACGTTCAAAACTATTAGTGGGGATCCTATCGTTACTAGTCCTAAAGAATCTCTTTCCCAAGACGACGCAGTGTTTGAAAGTTTGCTCCGACCCTCAGAATATCTCAAGAAGAGGGATACAATAGAAATCATCTCAGGAGAACTAAGAACACCTAGTCAAATACAGGAAGATCGAGTAAAAACTACATTAGAACAAGAAAAAAAAACTAGAACTGTAGGAGAATCTGTAAGAGATCAAAAACTTGCTCCTCCTAGTGAGAGCTTACTGAAACCAAGCGATTATCTTAAAGAAAAGGAATTAATAGATGCTTTCGAAGTTCATCACCTTCAAAAACCTAGTGAAGTTCTAAAGGAGAAAGAAACTATAAAGACTGTACCCGTTAAGAAAATTGATCCTGAAGTTGATGTCATTCCTGTACCCTATAAGGTTGAACCAAGTAAGAAGAAAGAGGAAAAGATAGTAAAGAAAGAATCAGAATTCCCCTTTGAAATTGAAATAATGGAAGATGAGGAAGGAGAAGAAGCTCTATTCAAAGTCACAGATATTATGGGAGTTGGAGATAAAACAGCAATGTTACTCAAGGATATGGGTTATGCTAGTATAGATGATGTTATTAGCTCAAGTCCAGAAGAAATAAGTAAAGTTCCAGGAATTGGTGTCACAGCTGCAAAGAATATAATTTATGGTGCTAGAGCATTAAAATCTATGACAAAAGAAGCAAAGAAGGAATCAGAATTCCCCGCTAAGGTAATAATATCTGAAGATGAGGAAGACGAAAAAACTCAATTTAAAATTACAGATATTGTGGGAGTTGGCAATAAAACTGCAATGTTACTCAAGGATAAGGGATATGTTAGTATTGATGATATCATTAGCGCAAGTCCAGAAGAAATAAGTAAAGTTCCAGGAATTGGTATCGCAATTGCAAAAAAAATAATTGATGGTGCTAGAGCATTAAAATCAAAATAAAGGAGAAAAACAATAACCTCCTCTAATTTTTTTGGCGAATATTTAATGCATAAATTACTTATAGAGAAAAGAACACTGTCAGAAATGAATGAAAGATTCTCAACTCCTTCAAGTTGTTGGATACTCAAAAACAGGAAAAACAGCAATAATAACTAGAATAATTGAAATTCTATCTGAAAAAAAAGTGAAAATTTTAACTCTTAAATCCGCAAGGCAACATGAATATAATCTCTCCGATAAAGATTCTGATATATTTTCACAAAAGGGTTCTTCTATCTCTGTCGTAGCTTTCAAGAACATTACTCAAGTATCTATGAAAAAGGAAATAGAAGTTATGAATGTTGTCGGTTATTTAACAGCTTCATTAAAAATAGATCTAATACTCATAGAGGGCTTTAAAGAGGAAAATTTTGCAAAAGTTGTTATTTGGTCAAATGAGATTTTTAAGGAGATTGATACTTTTAATTTTGAAGGCATAAAGTATCTTCTTTGTTCTCAAGAAAATTTGAATAAGCACAAAGATGCCATAAATAAAGTAAATGAGCGCTATAATTTTCATATAATAGAAGAAGAAGAGGATCTAATAGATAGGATAATTCAAGATTATAATTTCTGAGTGGTTAAAATGCATAATTCTCTAAAGATACTTATCGAACAAGCTGGTAAGGAAGAAATAAAGAAGAGAAAAGAAAGTCAAGAAATCTCAGGGATAATTCTTGGATTTGATGGTCAGAAAAACTGTGACGAATTTCTACTGAAACAGATTGTGCAACTAAAAAAATATGTTAAAGAAATAATAATCTCTATTCCTGAAAATTGGGATTCAAGTGGAAATAAAAGTCTCAAAAACGAGGAAGAAAGCTTTACGATAAAATATGTAGAAAGATCTAAGACTAGTTCTCCGTTTTCAATTTTGGTTTTTGATTTATTACAGAAATCATGTATTAATGACAAAATCCTGTTTATTTCATATAATCATGAATTATCTGCAAGTAAAATTGAGAATCTGATTATCCAAGAATGTTCTTTAAGTACTTTTTTGGGACAGAAAGGTAATTTTCTTCCTTCTATAGGATATTACGATAAATGGATTAATCGTTTTAATATTCAGATATTAAAAATCAATCGTGATCAGAATCTATACGATTTATTCCGAGTTTCTTCAGATAAATTATTTCTAAAACTCTCATCATCTGATAGCATAAAGGAATGGAAATTTGAAGAAACAAATCATCAATCTGATGGTCCCGAACAGAATAAAAATTTCTTTATTCCTTTAAGGTTTCAATCTGAAATAGATTCTCAAGATCTTGTAAAAATGATTGCTCTTTTACAAGTTTTGAAAACAGATATTGTAGAGAAAGGTGAAACATTATCGAAATTTAGAATCCAACAAGTACTGTTATTGAGTAGGAAGTTTTTCAATTTGGGAAATTTCTACTTAGCTTACCAGATACTTCTATTCTTCATTTCAAACAAAAACAAAATCAATAACCTTCCAGAGGATTGGAGTATAGGTGCGATTGCTGATTTCAGTAGAAGGCAACTGTTGGAAGAATCACAGTTTTACTCAAAAGATAATCTGGATAGATTCCGTTTTCTAATTTTGAATGATTTACAATCTCATCAACTCATGAAAGAAACTGATGTTAGCTGGATTGAAGATGAAATTAGCAGACTACAGAAAATTCTTAGCAGAGATAATATTGTGAGTTTATAGATACTTTTTCTAGAAAATCATCAAATATTTAAATGAGAATAAGAATGAAGAGCTAATGAGTACTTCTTCAGGTTCAACACTTAAACCTCTTTTGATAAGAATTGGCTTCGGTTTAGTTTTACCTTTTTTAATTGAGCTATTTGTTTATATCATCTATACAGGTTTGAAATATCAAGATTTTCAGTTTTCTGCACTCTTAATCTTCGTCTTCTTTATAATCCCTATTCTTTTTCTTTATCTCATCGCTCCAAAAATAATCTTCAATGGTGGTCGAGTAAAGAACCACGTTGAATCAAATCTCAGAAGTAATTTAGATAATATTTTCTTTAAGCCAAGAAGCTTCAGCTTTAGTGACAAAACCGTACCACTGACAGACATGGAGTTAAAGCTCCCTTCCAAAGAGAAAAAGAATCTGGAAGCGAAGATTAAGAAAGAACTAATACCTAAAATCACAGAAGAAGCCAAAAAACAATACTCGCAGAATTTTGTAGACCGATGCCACACAACTAGCAATGAGCGACTTCTCACATATAATGAATCTCTCTATCTTTTCAGTATTGTCTCTTCAGCAATTCTGTTTATTAATTTGATTCTAGTTTTTGTGCTTCGTTGGACATCTATTAAACTTGATTTTATAGTAATAGATCAAATAGAAAATAATGTGAATATTGTAATCTTCATATGCATTTTTGGTATTCTCTTACTCTGTAGTATATATCTAAGTATTTCCTCCTCCCGTCGATTATGTGGTTTAATTCCTAAAGTGCTTTCAATTATTTACTATGAACCTGAAGAAGAGAGAGAGAAAAGATTGTTAATAATCAAATCAATTGCTGAATTTCCAATTAGTAATTTATTTGTGAGAAGAACACAAAGAGAATTAGCTGGAACAATAAATGAAGCGAAGAAAAACCTACTTTTAACAAGACTTACAGAAACAATCTCGTGGTATTATCGTGAAGAATTGGCAAAATCCACAGTGTGGGAATTGTACAAAGAAATGTTAGAAGAATTGCAGATATCTGACGAGACAAAAGACAAAATTGAGCAACATTTTAAGTATGATCCACTTCTACAACTAATCTCAAGTCAAATTCTAACTACTGATGAAGAACAAGCTATCAAAGCTGATATTGATTATGTTAATGAAAAAATCAAAAACTGGGATAAGATTAGATCAGAAGAACAAACACTTTCATTTTTACTGATTTACAGAACTTTGGAAACAATTTTCAGAAGAACCCTTCCTCATGTTAGCACTGAACTTGAGAACGATGAGGTTAACTTCCTAAAACTAATAGATATACTAGAAAATAATAAGATACTTTCCAAAAGCGATGTAACTCTTCTTCATGAAATAAGATTCAAAAGAAATTTGCTGTTCCATGAACCAGGTAAATCTCTTGATATAGGAAAACAAACAATGCAGAAACTGCTGTTAATAATCAAAAAAGTGTTGGATAAGATTGGAGAAACAGAGAAAGAAGGTTAGTATATTGAATCCTCCTGTATATCAAACAACAAACATTCCTTATCTAAAGAATGATAGACCTCTTGTTATGGCACATAGAGGAAGAAGCGCCTTTACTCCAGAAAGCTCTTTTCAAGCATTTAAAGAAGCATATGATTTGGATGTAGATGCTTTAGAAACTGATATTAGAATCACAAAGGATTTAGTTCCTGTTGTTTTTCATGATAAAACGTTGGATCGAACTACGAATGGTAAAGGGCCTATATCCAAGTATACTTACGAGCAATTGCATGAATTTGATTTAGGATATTGGTATAAAGATCCAACAAGTGATTCATATCCATTTAGGGATAAAGGTTTCAAAATAGTCTCTCTTGAAGAATTATTTGAGAAATTACCAGAAATTCGGATTAATATGGATATAAAAGATAGATTCTCTGCTGCTCCTCAAGTTCTTTATGAAACAATAATTTCTTCAGATGTTGAAAATAGGGTATTAGTTGGTTCATTTCATCAAAAGCAATTGAGAAGATTCAGGAAAATAAGTAAAGCAAAGCAAATTCCAACATGTGCTGGACCCTTAGAAGTACTTGCCTTCTTAACCCATATGTTGCTGTTAACAAAAAAACGATTCTGTGCTCTACAGGTACCCATTGGGTTTGGAATTATCAAAATAGTGACTGAAAAGAATGTCCAAAGAGCACACGATCAAAATATTGCAGTTCATTCTTGGACAATAAATGATAAAGAAACTATGAGAAAGCTAATTGAATGGCAAATTGATGGAATAGTTACAGACAACCCTGATCTTCTCTTGGATGTCTTGAAGACTCAAGAAAAATAGGTAATAATTTCATTTATTATTTCATTTGGAACGGAGACTTCTCCTATCTTACCAGTATCACCGTGAAAATCTGTTCCTCCTGTAACTAGTAAATTATTGCTTCTGCAGTATTTTAGTAAAAATTCATTTGCTTCTTGTTCTTGTTTTTTTGAAAGGTTTGATAGACTTTTTCTGTAATTATAATATACTTCTACTCCTTGCAATCCCCAATTTAGAAGCATATCTAAGATATCCTTTAACTTCTTTAAATCTGAAAACTCAACATATAGAGGGTGAGGAATGACAGCAATACCTCCTGCTTCATTAATCAATTCAATAGCTTCCTTAGGTGTAATTGTTACTCTCTTTACATAAGCAGGTTTTCCTTCTCCAATAAATAAATCAAATGCTTCTGTTACAGAAGTTACATATTTCTTCTTCATCATTGCTCTAGCAAAATGTGGTCTCCCTGGACTTACTGCTGCTCCTATTTGTTCAACAACATCCTCCCAAGTTATTTTAATATCAATTTCATTTAATTTGTGTATTATTTTATGAACTCTTTCTTTTCTAGCATCTTGCAGAAAAACAAGTTTCTTCAGTAGTTTATCATTTGTAGGATCAAAATTATACCCCAAAATTTCTATTTTTTGCCCTTCGTGCCTTGCAGATATCTCTATCCCTGTTAGATATAGAAAACTATAATCAGATGATATTTCATTTGCTATCTTTGTCCCTTCTAAATTATCATGATCTGTTATAGAGAATACATCTAATGATTCTCTAGCAGCTATTTCTAAAAGTTTCTTAGGGGTATATAATCCATCAGAAAAATTAGAATGACAGTGCATATCTATCTTCGTGTTCTACACCTCAATTCTATATAACTTCCGGACTATTTCTTCCAAGTCTGCGAATGTTTGATAGATTAGAAATCCAATTGCTATTATCCAAGTTAATGCAACTAAAATATATATGAAAATGTTATCAACATACCTAAAATAAATGTTATCAACATTCCTAAAATGGGAGATAAGAAAAATAATAACTTCTAATAGGATAAAAATTGGAAGAGATGAGTAAAAGAGAGGTAACAGATTAACCTTTCTTGTAACTAATAGATTCTCTCCCTGTTCTTCTGTATTAAAACGTATATGAGAAACTGGGATACCTAAATGGCAAGTGAGCGTTACTGAGTCATCTGTTCTCTTTTTTGTTTTCAATGTCTGACGCTCTCTAGCAATGGCTTCAATCATTTCTAAAAATTCATGTGTTTTCAAAGCTAAGAACTCATGTTCCTTCATATACTCAATCACTCTATTTATTTGATTCTAATTCATCTATTAAAGTTTGTAGAATAATTCTTAAACCATTTTTGATAGTATCCAAACTCATCGATGGGAAATTCTTGCCGATAACCTGTTCTGGTAAAGAAGGAAAATGGATGAATCCAGCTGGAATTGAGACCTCCTTTTCAGCTAAATAATGCATTAAGTGATAGAAGATCTGATTACAACCAAAAGCTCCTGCAGAGTTGGATATTTCACAAGGAATATTATTCTTCTCCAAATTTTCCTTGAGTTTTCTAATTGGGAGGGCAGTAAAATATCCTGCTGGTCCATTTTCCTCTAATATTTCATCTGTTGGTTTGGTTTCACAATTATACGCTGATCTAGACACATCAGCAATATTAATAGCTACTCTTTCCAATGATAACATAGCTCTAGGTGATTGCCCTGTGCAGATAATAGCATTTGGTTTCTTTTCCAGTAAAGAGATAATTTTTTCTTTTATTTCATTAAATATTAATGGAATTTTAAATGATTGAATTGAATAACCCCCCATATTCTCACCATCGAAAGCTTGACATGCTAATATTGATGGATTCACTTCAGATTTACCAAATGGTTCGAAACCTGTAAGAATAATTGCTTTTGACATAACTATAATCCTCAGTGATTCACTCAAACGGAAATGGGTATTTTACAGTATCTCATTTAGCTCTCTAGATTATAAAGTTTGATTCTTTAATATTGCTGGCTAATAAAAACTTTGCAATCTAAAAACTTTTAAAACGGATTTGATGCGTTGAGACATTCAAAAAGGTGCAACTAATGGCTGAGAGTGAAATATCAAACATTAAAGGAATAGGACCTAAAGCTGCAAAAACACTCGAGGATTGTGGTTATAATACTATTGAGAAAATAGCTAATGCAAAAGCTGACGAAATGGCACAACTTCCAGGTATAGGACAAGCTACAGCTGAGAAAATAATTGAAGCTGCAAAAGAAGTAGCTAAAATCATTCCTCCTAAAAAGAAACCTGCAGCCAAACCTACTGCTAAAGCTATTCCCAAACCTCCTGCAAAGCCTGCTGCAAAACCTGTAGTAAAGAAACCTGTAGCAAAGAAACCAGCAGTCAAAGAAGTTTCATTAGAAAAAGCTATTCCCAAACCTCCTGCAATCAAGAAAGCAGTGACAGAGAAACCACCAACAAAACCAACTGCTAGGCCATCTGTAAAGAAACCTGTTACCGAACCTACACCCAAACCTGTGGAAAGACATGTTAAAATATCTGCTACTCCTTCGACTCTAAAGGAAATCAAGAAAGCTAGAGCAATTCCTAAGATTAAAACAAAGAAAAAATCTACTCCAAAAAAGGCAAAAAAGAAAGTGAAGCTTTCTTCTACTTATGGAGTAGTGAGAAATATTGTTCACGATAGAACTGGTCGAACCAAAAATAGATCAATCATAATATGTTTACAAAAAACAGAAGCACCACTAGCAAGCTATCTTGGTAAAAAAGTTCGAGTGTACATGAAATCAGGAAAAGAACTAGTCGGTGTCATATCCAAAATACATGGAAGAAGAACATCAAAAGAAAATTCCGTAGTGGTTAGATTTAACAAAAGTGTGAGTCCTCACATTATAACATCTAGAGCTGAAGTTCTCTAAAATTACCCCATAATTTAAAAAGGTAAATGATTAATTGATTCTGTATGGTAACCAAGAAAGAACTGATAAAATGGGCAAAGATTTTTTCTTTAATAGGTGGAGTTCTTTTTGTTCTTGGAGGGTTACTTCTTTTTATTGATTATTTTTTAACAACTTCTATTTTACCAGATATTGCCAGAGATATTATTATTAAAACAGTGGTTTTCAGCGTTCTGGAAAATCTCTCAGAATTCAATTTTATTCTTGTATTAGCCATTTTAGGAGTAGCATTTGGTGCAATCTCTATAATTATAGTAAATGCAGAGATTTCTGATTTAGCAACTGGTATAATGCTTATTATAATTGGTATTTTGGGTTTAGGATTTCCTGGTTTATTCTTGGTGATTGGAGGGATAATTTACATTATTGCTTCGACTAGAAAGAGATAATGAGTAATTAAAATCGAAATCTATTAATTTATTGAAATGTTGTTTGCTGTTTTATCATTTTATACTTAGCTAAAATTTAAAAATAGCTAGTGATAATTTGTTCCATGGCAAAGAAAAATAAGAGTCTTGCTAATTGGGGTTCCATCTTAGGAATCATAGGTGGAATCATCGAAATAGTCGTCGGAGTACTATGGCTTATAGGAAATATCCTTGAAGATATAATATCCATTTTTAATACAGCAAATTGGTTAGGTGGTAATTTAGGACTTGACTATGTTATTGCTGCTATAATACTAATAGTGATTGGAGCTGTATCAGTTCTGTTAGCACTCGGACGTTTTGGTCTTGATTATGTTGTAATTGGTATTTTGCTCATTGTTCTAGGTATCGTTGGTGGTGGTATCGGCGGTCTCTTAGTACTAATTGGTGGAATTCTCTTCCTTATAGCAGGACTGTAACTTAACCCACTTTTTTCTTTTTTTTTTCTTTTCAAGAACATTTTACAATAGTTTTTATATTTTGATAATTCATTTTACTTGAAGAATATGTCAGAGTTAGGGAAGCACCATTCATCACTCTTGATAGGTGAAGACAACGAGACCAAAGAAAATGTGTACCTACCAGTAAAAGCATTGAACAAGCATATTAGTGTATTTGGTCAGAGTGGAAGCGGAAAGACAGTTACATGCAAAATTTTAATTGAAGAAGCTTTGCGAAATGACATTCCTGCAATAATCATTGATCCGCAAGGAGACATAACTAGCTTAGTTATGGTAGAGGATTATGACAAACTAAAACCTTATGGAATCTCTAAAGAATTTTATGATCAGTATAAAGAAAAAGTTGAGATAGTTATTTTTACTCCTGCTTCGGAAAAAGGGATACCCTTATCGATTAACCCTCTTATAATGCCACCTCAAGAACTAGATAGAGAAGAGAAAATTCTCGCAATAGATGGTATAGCTACCACAATAGCGAGTGTTCTTGGTTATAGATTAAATACAGAAAAAGGTGGGGCAGTTAAAGCTTATTTAGTTTCGTTATTTGAACAGTGTTTGGAAAAAGATATTCTAATTGCGGATTTCGAGATGTTAATTGATTTAATCCAATCAGAAATTGCTTATTTACCTGAGACTATCAGAACACTTCTCTCAGCAAAAGAAAAGAGTTCCCTAATTAAAAGGATAAAATCAGTGAATGTAGGAGCACCTTCCCTCGTTTTTAATTTGGGGCCCAAGCTCTCTATTCAAACACTGATAAAATCTACAGATCCTGATAAAATAAGAATAGCAATCATCTTTCTAAATACACTAACGGATTTACGTCTAAGAGAATTGTATATAACATCTCTTGCTCAGAATCTCTATACTTACATTCGGTCGAATCCTTCACCAGATCCTCAACTCGTATTCTATATAGATGAACTGGCAGGTCCTCCACAATTCATCCCTCCACATCCAAAGAATCCCCCAACAAAACAATGGCTACAATTACTTTTCAAACAAGGAAGAAAATATGGTTTATCTATGTTAGTAGCAACTCAAAACATCAGTGATGTTGATTACAAATCCTTTGGGCAAGTGAGTACTTTCTTTTTTGGAAGATTTGTTACACCACAGGACTTACGAATTGTAGATAAGATGCTTCAAGCTTATCCTGAAGCTAGATTCATTGTAGATCAACTTCAAAATTTTAAAAGCGGTGAATTCTATGTATTATCACCAGATAATTTCGAAAAACCTATACATATCAAAACTCGAAGATTGTATACTGTTCATAAGACTCTGTCTGATGAAGATGTAGCTAAACTCTATGAAGACCCACCTGCTCCGTTATGTAAACAAATAGGAGATTATGATTACGATATTGATTCGATTGATTTTGAAGACATAGAAAAAGAGCTCAATTTAGAAGATCTTGAAAAAGAATTATCTTCAATTAGAAAAATCTCTAGCACACCTAGTTTGTTAGATCAACAAGCAGGAATAAAACCTTCGCCAATTGATACAGAAGAAGATACACAACCAGTTACTAAAGAAAAACCGGTAGTAGCTTTACCTGAAGAAATGGAAGAAATTGAACCTATTGATTTGAGTAATGTAATCAAATCGATGAAAGAGCAACATATAAAATATGAGCCAGTTGAATTCAAAGAATTACTAGACAAGTTCTTTGTTGATAGAAAATTCAGTTACTTAGGAACTGATAGTCTGGAGCTAGCCTATGTTCCCTTCTTATACTTAGACTTCCAAATTAAAGCTAAGAGAAGAGTTCTAGTAAATTTCGCTAATGCAGATCGTTGGGCAGATATAACTTTGGATCTTCCAATAAAGAGAATTTTCCCGTTAATTGATAAAATTGAATACTCTGACAAAGAAAAGATCTGGGAACAGCAGTCAATAACTATCCAACCTGAAGAAGTTTTTGAAGAACTTATATCAGTTCTTCCAATGAAGAATCTTGGTAGTCTATATGGAGCTCCATCATCTAATATTAAAGCACTAGAAATACAGAGAAAACCAGAAGCTATTCTAGAATCATTTCATGATGTTTTGTTAATAGATCAAACCTTCTATGTTCAAGCATGGAGTTCTGCTATAGAAGAAGGATTATTGAAACTTGAAAAGGAACATGAAGCTGAAATTAAAAACTGGATAGAAGAATTAACAAAAGAACGAAATCAACTCTGGACAGCAATTAATGAAAAGAGAAAGAAAGTAAAGCAATTTCAAGCAAAAATTGAACAAGCTAAAGGATTGTATGTCGTTCTAAAACCACTAATGCAAGATAAATTCAAGTACAAGAGTACCCATGAAGTTGGAGATTATAACAAAGCTGTTGAAACTTTGAAATTTGGTCCA